>JAGHCC010000258.1 GCA_021160685.1 Desulfobulbaceae bacterium
CCCTGAAAAAGCGGGCCCGTCTCGGCGAAGACGAGGCAAGAATCAGCCTCTGCCGGGTGACAAAACCTCCCTGTTGTTTTTGCCGGTCCATCAAAAATCAGGCCCTGATGGAATAACCGCCGTCAACCACGATGGTCTGCCCCTGGATCATGGAGGCAAGATCACTGCAGAGAAAAAGGGCAATATCCGCCACATCTTCCGGAGTGGTCAAACGGCCCATGGGAGTTCGTTCCCTGGCAGTATCGAGAATTTCCCGCCGGTTGGGAAATTTTTTCAGGGCCTCGGTGTCCACGGCTCCGGCACTAATCGTATTGACATGAATCTTTTCAGGACCAAGCTCCACCGCCAGATGACGAACAAGGGACTCAAGGGCCGCCTTTGAGGCTCCTACCGCCGTATAATTCTCAATGGCCCGCACCGAACCCAGACTTGAGACGGCAATAATATTGCCGCCATCCTTCATAAGAGGCACAGCCTGCTGAGCCAGGGTCAACAAGGCCCTGGCATTAATATCCATGGCCCAGTTCCAGTGACGGCTGCTCAACTCAAGCACGGGCTTTAAAACACCGGAAGCGGCATTACTCACCAGAAAATCAAGCCGGCCATACTCCTCCCTGATCACATCAAACATGGCGATCACATCTTCATCCTTTGCCACGTTAGCCTTGACCACGAGACATTTTGCCCCTTTTGATTCAATTAATGCGGCTGTCTCTTCGGCATCGCTGCGTTTACGGACATAGTTGACCACGACATTCACGCCATTTTCGGCAAAACGAAGAGCGATAGCCTTGCCGATACCCCTGGAGCTACCTGTTATGAGTGCCGTTTTTCCCTTGAGATGAAACATCTTTCTACTCCTTAGAGTGCCATGAAATCCACAAAAAACACGAAAATAAGAAAACAATTTAGTATTTTTTCGCGGGGGTTGTGGCTAAGAATAATTTTTTTTAAATCTTTTGAATGATATTGAATTTAGAAAGATTAATTTTAATCTCTCTCTTTGTAAAGTCTCAGCCGGGAATAATCCTTGATAATGCTCTTTTTAAACAACTCTTCACCATCTGGCCTGGCTGAAAACGCACCCTGTCCAATACCTGGGGCACCTGAAAATCAGACACGGCCGTCTCTTCCGGGCAAAGAAACGGATAGGACAAATTCCTGGAACGGCTGCCGGGCATGTCCCGCCGGATACATTCCACCTGCACCATGCTTTGAGCAAAGGAAACTCCCAGGATATCCAGAAGCGCTGCATCAAGGGCCACCGGGTTTGGTGAACCCGCCACTAAGCCAAGGGGAAAAGGGTCGCCGGTAATGGGACCTGTTTTATGCATGGCAACAATGCCGTCAATAAAACTGAAACCGGAAGGGACAACTTTCAGAAGATCAACAAGAAGAGATTCAAAAAGATTTTCTCTTTCACCGCAACGCATATGAAGCCAGGCCTTTTTCCAGCCACTGACAATGCCAAAATAATTTTTCACGGCCAGAGTCACCCGAACCTGAGCATGGGCTTTAACCTTGGGCAGATTGATCAAAAAATCGCAGTCGAGAGCTTCAGGAGCGATGGCAACTTTGATGCCGCAATCCAGACATTGTGATTTCCCCCTGGAAAAATGAACCGTTTTCACGGGCAGGCCCCGCAAGGCCGAGCTCATGCCGCAGAGTTGCATTACCTTTTGGCCGCTGCCAAAGGCCGGAGAGTCACCAACGGCTACCCTGGCGCCCTGATCAACACACCATTCGGACACAGCGGCGACAAATTCAGGATGGGTGCAACCCAGACCGTCATGCCCCTGGCCTGAAACCAGGTTTGGCTTCAACAAAATCCGGCAACCGGGAGAAACGACAAAATCAAGGGATGCGGCAAAACGATCAAAACAGACCTTGACCTCTTGCCGATCATAGTTCCTGCAGCGTAAAATACCAACCCGTTGATCCAGAATTTTCACGAAAATCCTATGAAGTCAATCATTAGCAGTGGAAAAATGAGCATGATCGCTCTGACGGAAAAAAAGAAAGGCCGTTTCTGGGGGAACAGAAACGGCCAATCAAAGGAGAAAAGAGATAAGAGTTATTTCTTGCTTTCTAGTTAAAGCAATCACCGTGCCACTCAATAAAAAAATTATTGTTTTTCTTATCTCCTGCTATTGCTGCATTTGCGGCCCACCTTCATTATTTCCATCTTTCCAGAAAAATACAATTTTTTATACCATCAGCACAAAAGCCAAAACTGACACATTTATATTATTAAAATCAAATAGTTAGGTATTAGTACAACTTTTTATACCTCACAAAAAGCAGCCTCTTTCTCCGGAAAACAATGGATAGTGAATGACCCTTGCCACTTTTTAAGTACAATTTTTTATACCAAAATACATCAAACCTACAACCCCTTGGCCCAGTTCAGCAATCCCCCAGCCAGAAGAATCTGCCGATGCCGATCTGAAACGTCAAGCCGGGCAGCAATGGTTTTACCATTAATTTCCACATTGATTGTCTCGGCGCCTCCAGCCAGTTCTTTCCGCAAGCCGGGGATGACCACCTTTGCTCCCTGCTCAACGAGATCGTAATCCGCCTCATCGACAAAGGTCAATGGCAATATGCCGAAATTGATCAGATTTGCTTTGTGGATACGGGCAAAACTCTTCACCAGCTTAATTTCGACCCCCAGATAGCGCGGAGCCAGGGCAGCATGTTCCCGAGAAGAACCCTGTCCGTAATTAACACCGCCGACAACCATACCAGCCTCGCTCTCCTTGGCGCGCCGGACAAAATCCGTATCAATCTGGGAAAAAACAAACTCGCTGATCGCCGGGATATTGCTGCGCAGGGGAAGAATCTGAGCACCGGCCGGCATGATATGGTCCGTGGTAATATTATCTTCGGTTTTCAGAAGCACGGTTCCCTCCCAGGTCTCGGGCGGCGGACCAAACTTCGGAAAAGGTGCGATATTCGGCCCACGAATAATCTCAACATCGGAACCATCGGCAAGGGGGGACTCAATGCGGGAATCACCGGGCAGATATTTTTCCGGCAAAGTAAAAGACGGATAATCCCCCAGATCACGAGGATCGGTAATTTTGCCCGTGACAGCGGCGGCAACCGCCACCTCCGGACTACAGAGATAGACCTGGTCATTCTTGGTCCCGCTGCGTGCAGGGAAATTACGAGGAAAGGTGCGCAGAGAAATGGTATCAGTGGGCGGGGCCTGGCCCATGCCGATACATCCCAGACATCCGGCCTGATGAATCCGGGCGCCGGCATGGATCAAGGTCAACATGTCGCCCCCGGCTGCCAGATTCTCGAGGACCTGGCGGCTACCGGGATTGATCTCGAAACTCACCTCCGGGCTGATCTCCCTGTCTTCCAGGGTTTTGGCAACCACCATTAAATCACGCAGGGAGGAGTTGGAACATGATCCCACCAAAACCTGGGCCACCGGCTTACCGGCCACCTCACTAACCTTGACCACGTTATCCGGCGATGACGGACAGGCGATCATGGGCTCCAGGGTGGACATATCAATTTCAATCACCTCGTCATAGCGGGCATCATCGTCAGCAACCAGTTCAACCCATCCATCCTCTCTTCCCTGGCTTTCGAGAAACTGTTTTGTGTTTTCATCCGAGGGAAAGACAGAGGTGGTGGCGCCAAGCTCCGCTCCAAAGTTAGTGATAGAGGCCCGGTCAGTGACGGACAACTCCTTTAC
>JAGHCC010000184.1 GCA_021160685.1 Desulfobulbaceae bacterium
TCCTTCCAGCTCAACTATTATCAGGAGAACAGGCGTTTGCTTCACAAATCTGACGATCGAACAGCAGAAGTTGCTTGATCATTTCCTGATGAAAAATACCATTGGAGAAGAAACAAGCGCCTCAACCCATTAAGGCTCAAGGCCATTCCTCCCTATCTGCGTCTGCGTTCCCATCCTGTTTTCCCATTACACTCATTCCGGCATAAAACTTGTATAAGTTTAGCCGAGGGTATCTTAAATAATTAGTCTTTATTCTCACGACATTCTTCTTCACTCATTACAGAAATAGCGCTGCAGACCTGTTGATGAAAATCCATTGTTGCCAGATCATCATTTTCATCCTTTTCCTGATTCTGCCAGGCATCACGTCCACGGCCCGTTCCGCAGATATTGTCGTGGTGCAAAACGCCAGAATCAAACCCTACCAGACTGCCCTGTGTTCCTTTCAAGCTACGATCTCCACAATTCCCGGCAGATACGGGAAAACCATCCAACCTGTTCAGCTTAGCGAAATATATCTGCCTGACATGCACGGCGGCAAGTCCCTTGCCAGGGAAATACTGCGCCGCAGGCCCGACCTGATTCTTGCCATGGGAAGAAAAGCCCTGGCGGCGGTCAAAGATTTCCAGAATATCCCCATTATCTACCTGTTGACACCATCCCTGCCGCCATCTTTGTCCCAACAAGCCAATATCACAGGGGTGGAAATGAAGCTGTCTGCTGCGGCCCAACTCAGGGAAGTGCGGAAAAGACTGCCCCAGGTCAAACAAATCGGCATTCTCTATGACCCCCGTTACAGCGCTGACTTTATCAGAGAGGCGGAGACTGCCGCAGCGGAACTGGGCTTCACACTCGTCAGCCACCAAATCAAGTCAGCAAAAGAGGTCCTGGCAGGGCTGAATGATCTTGGCTCTGGAATCGATCTGCTCTGGATGGCGCCCGATCTGACGGTCGCCACCCCCCAAGGAGTGGAGGCCCTCTTTCTCTTTGCCATGGAAAACCGCATTCCGGTCCTGACCTTTGCGGATAAATATCTTCAATCCGGAGCGCTGCTGGCCGTATCTTTTGACATTCCGGCCATGGGAGATGCAGCCGGTATTCTGGCCAAAAAAATCCTCTCTGGTACCAGGGTTGAAAAAATTCAACCTGTAATAAGCGAAAAAGTCAAAGTCATGGTCAATGAAAAAATCGCAGCCCGGCTCAAAATCAAGATCAATCCGGAGGTGATGCCATGAATCCCCTCCGGATCATCAGACAATGGCCGGCAAGCTTCAGCGGCCGGATCTTTATCTCTCTTTTTCTGACCATGCTGATCCTGGCATTGCTTTTTAATATGCTCTTTATCGACCTACAAAAACAACTACTGACCGAGCAGACCATCAGTGAGGGTAAAGGCCAGGCTGAATTGCTGGCCTATACTGTCAGGCTCGGGGTCTTTGCCGAGAACAAAGAACAACTGCGCCTGCCGGTCGAGGCCATCTTGGCCCAGCAAGATGTTCTCCGAGTCGCCATTTTCAATAAAGAAGGCAAGATGCTCTTTGCCCTGGAGCAGCAGGAAAATGATTCGACAGAACCATTGCCGGCCCCTGACATATGTTTAATCCCACCCCAGCGGAATATCGACTCTACGCAGGTAAAAATCCATGAAAACGGCTTCTGTTTCCGGGCGCCGGTGACTACAAAAAACACCTCCATGTCCCCGGAAGAACTATTTTTCGAGCCTGAAGATGTAGCCTGGTCTGAAGAGATCATCGGTTCCGTGCAAATTGTTATCTCTAAAGACAGGCTGACAAGGGGGATCAAAACGATTCTCACCCGAAATTTTATTTTAGCGGCCATCTTTCTGGCGCTGGCCGCCATGACCACCTTTATTATTGTCAGGCAGGCAACCAGACCCATGGAAGAGTTGCTGATTCGCGTGAAAAAAAAGGCCGGTATAACCGAACAAAGCCAGGATTTTGATTTGCTCAACAAGACCTTTGCCTCCCTGATTGAAGAACTGCATAACTCTTTTCGGACAATCACGGGACTGAAACTTAATCTTGAAAAAAAGGTAGCCGAGAGGACCGCGCAACTCTCCCAACGCCACATGGAACTGGTGGAGACAAACCAGAAACTGACAAAAACACTGACAGAGCTCAAAAAAGCCCAGTCCCATCTTGTCCAATCCGAAAAAATGGCGTCCCTGGGTCAACTGGTGGCCGGCGTGGCCCACGAGATCAACAATACCACAAATTTCATCACCGGCGCCCTTCCCTCCCTCAAACGGCTCATGTCCGGCCTGGAAACGATTCTCTCCCGCTATGATGATCTTGCGGTCAAACACGGGGAAACTGTCAAGGAAAACACAGGGAAGGGCGACCACGATTACAAAAAAATGCTGACCGATGTGGACATCCTCCTGGCCAACATCAGCAAGGGCGCCAGGCGAACCGGCAACATTGTCCGGGAGCTGAGACAATTTTCCCGCCTTGATGAAGAAAGAAAAAAAAGGATGGATATCCATGACGGCCTGGAAAGCACATTAACCTTTATTTATCCGGAATACCGAAACCGGATCGAAATCATCAAGAATTACGACGAAACCCTTGCACCGGTCACCTGCATGCCGGGAAAAATCAACCAGGTATTCATGAATCTACTCACCAACTCCATGCAGGCCATTCCCGGAAAAGGAACCTTAACGATCCGAACCAGGCAGGATTACGGCAGGGTTCATATCATCATCAAAGACAGCGGCAGCGGCATTGCGCCGGAAAACCTGGACAGAATCTTTGATCCTTTTTTCACTACCAAGGAACCAGGCGTCGGCACTGGTCTGGGCTTGTCTATTTCATACACCATAATCAAAGAGCATAACGGCGAGATTCTGGTCAGGAGTGAAGAGGGTAATGGTACGGAGTTTGAGATCATTCTGCCGGTGAACGGGTGAGCAGGTAAAGCATTGGAAACAAATTATTTATCAATAACAATTTATGGTTTCAACTAGTTATTGGCTAAGCAGCTAACCAAAGGAATCGATAAAAAATCCATGTCTCAATCAAAAATTCTTTATGTTGATGATGAAGAAACAAATCTCATTAATTTCAAAATGGCCTTTCAAGATCATTTTGAGATTTTCACAGCTCTTTCCGGCCCGGCAGCTCAGGAACTATTCCGTGAAAATAGTGACATTGCCATCGTTGTCGCCGACCAGAAAATGACCGGCATGACCGGGGTCCAGCTCCTCACGATTCTCCACAATTTAGCCCCTGAACCAATCCGAATCATCCTCACTGCTTACAGCGATGCCAGGGATATTATTGATGCCATTAACCAGGGCCGCATCTACGAGTACATCCTCAAACCATGGGAGGAGGAAAATCTCCTGCTGACCCTGAAAAAAGCGGAAGAACTTTTTCTGCTTGCCGGGGAAAACAGAAGACTCCTCGAGGAACTGCAACAAAAAAACCAGGAGTTAAAGGAAACAAACGAACGTCTGCTGGCGGACATGAAAAAAAGAAAAGAGACGGAAAAGGCTCTTTTTGCCAAACAGGTAGAACTTGCCCATGCCGGGAGACTTGCCGCCCTGGGCGAGATGGCCTCGGGCATGGCCCATGAAATCCATCAACCCCTTACCGTCATCCAGCTTGACGCCGAAAACTTACAATTTTACTTTTCACGCCGAAAACAGAAATCTCTAGAGGCGGAATCCGTTCAAGATATCCTTGCCCAAGTCAAACGGGCCGGAAAAATTATCAACCATGTCCGTGCCTTCTCACGCAGCGATTTCGGCGGCATGCAATGTATTGATCCATTTGTACCGGTGGACAATGCACTCTCTTTTTTCCGGCAACAGTTCCGGGCCAAAAACATTGAGCTCAAAGAAGAAATAAAAGATGTGCCGGAAATCAAAACCGATCCCCAGAAATTGGAACAGGTTGTGGTCAACTTTCTCAGTAATGCCGGTTATGCGGTCATGAAGCAGGCCGAAAAAAATCCCGCCAATTACCGGAAACGCGTCATTATTCGTCTTTTCTCGGGGCAAAGACCGGCCTGTTCAGCCAATCAGTTTAACGAGGACCAATGTCTGATTTTCGAAGTCGAAGACAATGGCATCGGCATGATAAAGCAAATCAAAGAGCATTGCCTTGAACCTTTTTACACGACAAAGGAGGTTGGTGAAGGGACCGGCCTTGGCCTGTCCATTGCCCATGGCATTGCCAGGGAGTTGAGGATGAAGCTTGAAATTGAAAGCACACCGAGCCGGGGCAGCCTGTTCCGGCTGCTTATCCCCCTGAATGGATGCTAAAGGGGGGCACCGTTAAACCCCTTGCACGTTCACATCCTGTCTGACAAACGTCTCCAGGGCGTTATCAAAAAAATCCTTCACGCAATCCACCTCACCCATGTGGCCCTCCCTCTGCAGGGCCATATAACGGCAGCCGCCAAAACACAGGGGCAGGTAGGAGCACTCCAGACACTCTTTATTGTGGTGCCAATGATCAAGATGATACTGGCGGTTGTAATCCTTCATCCCTGACCAAATATCACCACAGGCATACTTTTCATGGCCGACCAAGGCCACGCATTGATAAAGACTGCCATCGTGATGGACGACAAAACTGTTGTCAACATCCACCATGCAGAGTGATGGGGATATTTTATCGATACGATAACCCCTGTTTAAGATTTCTTGCCGTAGAAAGGGAGCGGCCTCTGCCAGCCACTTTTCATTGCAAGAAGCACAGCCGCCGCAGAATCCGGCGGAAAACTCATCGTTGACCTGGAGGATAGGGGAGAACGAGAGGCGATGTATCTTCTCTGGAGTGAGATAATGTGCATCAAGATGATCAAAAAGGGCTGGAAACTGCCGATAATTTTTCTTGGTGTAATTACCGTTCAGTCCGATTTTTATAAGGTCGGCGCATTGTTTGACATTATGAATGATGGTGTCAAACGAGGCGCGCCCGGAGCGATAGGGCCGAAAATAATTATGGTTTTCAGGCGGCCCGTCAATAGTGATTTTTGCCCGTTTCAGCCCCAACGGCAGCAGGCGCTCAACAACTTTTGGAGTTAACAAAGAACCGTTGGTCACCAGGGTCATCTCAAAAACAGCCCCCTGGTTCTCAATAAATGGTTTCAGGCCACCTGCGATGTAACGGATCAGGCTCACGGAAAGAAGGGGTTCACCACCGTAAAAATCCAGGGTCAGCCGGGTCATATCCGGCAGGAACCGTTTTTTGATAAAGGCGATAAACTGGTCAGCCGTCTCTTCGCTCATGAAACTGCTACCTTTCTGATTTCCCTCGTAACAGTAGCGGCAGCGGAAATTACAGTGCAGGTTGACAATGACCGAGACATTCATCACCTGGCGCAGACTGTTGAGCTGCCGAACCATGGCACTGGTCTTTTGCTTTTCCTGGTCACGATCGTGTACCAGCAAACCAATCCCGCTCAAGGCGGATTCAGATTCAGCATCAAGCGTATTGCCATTCTCAAGATCGGCAATGATCTCTGCCGGAACAAGGGCGACAGCCCCGGTGCGGGTGGAGTAAAGAAGGCGATTTTCAGAATCGGCAGGCCAGGAAAAAATCTTGGCGTAATGAGACAGGATCATAAATAAAAGGCGGGAAAAAAGAGGGAGCCGCAGCTCCCCCCATCCTACTCTCCTACCGGACCAACAGGAGCAGGCCCCCCTGCTCTGCAGCAGGCCATGGAGCTTGCCACCTCTTTCAAGGTTTTCGGTCGAGCCAGGACAATAATTTTTTTCGTTTTCATAAGACCACTCCTCCAGTTTGAATGAAAAGGTTTAAAAAAGTGTATGAAAAAAGAAAACCGGAGTCAACATTAAAAATGAAAACGCAGCCCCGCCTCAAACCAGCGGTGCGGATTTTCATATAATGAATGCCAGTAATGTCTTCCGTCAAAAAGGTTATGGAAAGTGGCAAAAAAATCCAGGGCCGTCTGCTCAGTGAGCCGGAATTGCCTGCTCAGATTCAAATCGCAGATCATAGTGCCATTATCTCCGCTGGGACTTATATTATTGCTGTTCAACCAGGTATAATTGCCAAAAAGTTCAGCGCTTAAGAATTCAGGATTGTCATAGAGGAGAGTGAACTTGGAGCTGTATTGGTCATCGTTCTCCATTTCTCCGTAA
>JAGHCC010000131.1 GCA_021160685.1 Desulfobulbaceae bacterium
CTTTGTCTCAATGATGCCAATAAATTGATGCATCACACCATAATTATTGAAGGGACTGTTGATCGGGCTCCATTTTATCCAAGGGAAATCATGAAATCGGCTTTGGAACATAATGCCACGAAAATTATCATGGTTCATAATCATCCAAGCGGTGAGCCGACACCTTCTGAAAATGACCATCGCATTACAGCCAAACTTGAAGAGATAGCAGCAGGATTTTCCATCAAACTCCTTGATCATCTGATTGTCACCCCCCGGCAGGCATTCAGCCTAAAAACTGGGCGGCTGTTGTGAACTTTAATTTTCTTGCCGACCAATGGCCCTTGCTCGCGGAAGTAGGAGATTTAGCCGAAACCAACCTCTACCACGACCCGAACACCTCACTTATCAAGTTACGAATGTTAGGCGAAATTCTCGCAAAATATCTTTTTGCTTACGAGAATATCAAAGACCCGGAAGACGACAAAGCAATTACACGATTACATATTCTTGCCTCCAAAGGCATTATACCGGATCGTTTACTGCCACTTTTTCATTCCATAAGAAAGATTGGTAACAAGGCAACCCATGAAGCCTTTGGCTCTGTCGAGGTCGCCGCCAATCACCTTCACTTTGCCCATCGTGTCACCTGTTGGTTTCACCAAACATACGGTGAGGATGTATTCGCGACACCAGAATATGTCCTTCCAGCGGAAGAAACTACTGACATAGAGGAACTTAGAACATCAAATGAAGCTTTGCGATCACGTTCAGCCCAGCTTGAAGCTGATATTTACAAACTTCAAACCACTCTTGTAGAAATTCAGGCTCGGGAAGTCCCGGCAGCAACAAAAAAATCCCGGCGAAAAGCATCAAAGACTTTTACCAACAAAATGAAGCTGTCCGAGGTAGAAACTCGTCAGCTTATTGACGAACAACTGAGTTCAGCAGGCTGGCTGGCAGATACCCAAAATCTCAGATACTCCAAGGGAACCCGGCCTCAAAAGGGCATAAACATTGCTATTGCCGAATGGCCTACCAGCTCCGGCCCGGCCGACTATGTCCTTTTCGTTAGTCTGAAGATTGTGGGAGTCATTGAGGCGAAAAAGAAAGACAAGGATGTGGTTGCCGATCTTATTCAGGCTAAAAGGTATGCAAAGGATATTAAAACAAAAGGGGCGGAATCCTTTGTTGGCGGCCCCTGGCACGCATATAAAGTCCCATTCCTGTTTACCACCAATGGTCGCCCTTACCTCAAGCAACTGGAACAAAAATCCGGCATCTGGTTTCTTGACGGTCGTGACTCCAGCAATCATCCCAGACCGCTCCAGGCATGGTACACGCCGCAAGGCCTTCTGGATCTGCTCCAGCAGGACGCTCAAACTGCAAAAGCTAAACTGCAAAAAGAGCCCTTTGATTATCTTGAACTTCGTGACTACCAGATATTGGCAATCCAGAAGGTTGAAGCTGGCATCTCAGAAGGCAAAAGGGCTTTACTCCTGGCAATGGCCACCGGAACCGGCAAGACCAGAATGGCCATCGGTCTCATTTACCGGCTGGTCAAAACCGGGCTTTTCCGTCGCATTCTCTTTCTGGTTGATCGTAATGCCCTTGGTGAACAGGCCGAAGATGCCTTTAAGGAAACTCGTCTTGAAGACCTCCATACATTCAATCAAATTTTCGATCTGAAAGGGATCAGGGAAACAACACCTGAAGAGACCACAAGGGTTCATATCAGCACAGTGCAGGCCGTAGTCCGCCGCATCCTGTTCAATGCTAATGATAAAAATGTGCCCACCGTGGATCAGTACGATTGCATTGTGGTTGATGAAGCGCATAGAGGCTATACCCTGGATAAAGAGCTTGGTGAAGTAGAGCTGCTCTACCGGGATGAGCAGGATTACATCTCCAAATATCGCAAGGTATTGGATTATTTTGATGCCGTGAAAGTTGGCCTCACGGCAACCCCAGCCCCGCACACAGCAGATATTTTTGGAAAGCCAGTCTATTCGTACAGCTACCGTGAGGCAGTTATTGATGGCTGGTTGATCGACCATGAGCCGCCCCATCAGCTTGAAACCAAACTGAAAACGACAGGAATCACCTGGAAGAAAGGCGAAACCATTCCGGTTTACGATCCACTCACCAATCAAATCTCCAACCTTGAAGACATAGCGGATGATCTGAAGTTAGATGTTACCCAGTTCAACAAATCAGTGATCACTGAAAATTTTAACCGAACAATCATCAAAGAACTTATCCTGGAACTTGATCCGGAAGGTGAAGAAAAAACGCTCGTTTTTGCCTCCACCGATGATCACGCAGATCTCATCGTTAAAATCTTCAAGGAAGAATTCACAGACTATCTCGGCAAGGTGGATGACGATGCCATTGTCAAAATTACCGGTTCCATTGATCAGCCCCTGCAAATGATTCGCAAGTATAAAAATGAGAAGTACCCGACCATTGCCGTCACCGTGGATCTGCTCACCACAGGAATCGATGTGCCGGAAATCTGTAATCTGGTCTTTCTCAGAAGAGTTCGTTCCCGAATTCTCTATGAACAGATGCTGGGCCGGGCTACTCGTCGTTGTGACCGGATTCACAAGGAACATTTTAATATCTTCGATGCGGTAGGGCTCTATGAGGCCCTGGAGCCGGTCACCAACATGAAGGCCGTGGCTCCAGGCCCCAAAGTAACCCTGCAGATGCTGGTTGACGAGTTGTTCGATATAGAGTCAGAAGATCATCAAAAAATGCAATTGGAACAATTGATCGCCAAGCTGCAAAGAAAGTCCCACGGCATGAATCAGGAGGATGCGGAGAGGTTTGAGATCCTTTCCGAAGGGCTCACGCTCAAAGAGTTGATCGATTCTTTACAGGGAAAGGGAGTGGCAGAGGCAAAAAAGGTGCTGCGTGGTAAACAGAACCTGCTCGTCTTTTTGGATGAAAATCGTTATCAACCTCGTAAACAACTTATCTCCCACCACGAGGATAAACTGGCCTCCCATACCCGAGGCTACGGCAAGGGAGAAAAACCAGAGGATTATCTCGGTGAATTCAAATCATTTATCCTGGATAACATGAACAAAATTCCTGCCCTGGCAATCATCTGCCAGCGTCCCCGTGACCTGACTCGGCAAGACTTACGTAAACTCAAACTGGCCCTTGATGAGCACGGCTACTCGGAACCAAAACTGCGTACAGCCTGGCGGGAATGGACCAACGAGGATATTGCCGCTGATATCATCTCCTTTATTCGCCGGCAGGCCCTGGGCGATCCGCTGGTTAGCCAGGAGGAAAGAATTCGGACAGCCATGCAGAGGGTTTACAACCTGAAACCGTGGCCCAAGATGCAGAAAACGTGGCTTGAGCGTATTGAGAAGCAACTCTTCGCCGAAACCATAATCGAAAGAGATGACTTTGATCATGGTGCATTTAAAGCCCATGGCGGATTTAATAGGATAAACAAAATTTTCCAGGGTAATCTCCCCGGCATTATGGAAGAGATCAACAGCGCCCTGTACCCTGAGGAGAAAAAATACGCGTGAATACCCAACAGATTGTTCAGAAACTCTGGAAGCTCTGCGATGTCCTGCGGGACGACGGCATTACCTATCACCAATATGTAACGGAACTCACCTATATCCTTTTTCTTAAAATGGCCAAGGAGACCGGGGCCGAGAAAAAGATCCCGACTGGCTATCGCTGGGACGACCTGCTGCAAAAGAAAGGCGTGGAGCTCAGACGCTTCTATCTCGATCTTCTGCGCCATCTTGGTGAAGAGGGGAAAAATAGAATCAAAGAGATCTACACTAAGGCCACTACCAATATCGATGAACCCAAAAACCTGGAAAAGATTATCAAGAACATCGATGCCCTGGACTGGTACAGCGCCAAGACCGAAGGCCTGGGCGACCTTTATGAAGGTTTGCTGCAGAAAAATGCCAATGAGAAAAAATCCGGCGC
>JAGHCC010000041.1 GCA_021160685.1 Desulfobulbaceae bacterium
GTAATAATAGAACAGAAAGGATACGGCAGCGCCCTACAGGGAGGGATAGAAGCGGCTAAGGGAAAATATGTCCTGATGGGAGACGCCGATGGCAGTTATGATTTTGGTGAACTACCGAATTTCCTGGCCCAATTGCGCCAGGGAAATGACCTGGTGATGGGCTGCCGGCTTCCCAAGGGTGGCGGGAAAATTGAAAAAGGGGCCATGCCCTGGAAACACCGCTGGATAGGCAATCCAATTCTTTCCGGGTTAGGCAAACTTTTTTTTACTTCTCCGGTGATTGATTTCCATTGCGGGCTGAGAGCATTTCGCCGGGATGCCATTCTTTCCCTGGGATTGAAAACCACCGGAATGGAATTTGCCTCGGAGATGGTTATCAAGGCCGGACTGCAAGGATTGAAAATCGGGCAAATCCCCATCACCCTGCGTCGCGACGGCCGCTCCACTCCTCCCCATCTGCGCTCATTTCGAGACGGCTGGCGTCATTTACGTTTCATGCTGTTGTACAGCCCTAAATGGCTGTTTATCTACCCGGGAATGCTTTTATTTCTGGCCGGCCTGGGGGGAACCATCATCCTGCTGCCAAAGCCTTTGGCGGTGGGGAAAATTACTCTCGATCTGAACTCACTAATGGTGGCCAGCACCACCATGCTGGTGGGCTTTCAAATCCTTGGTTTCGGTATTTTCACCAAGGCCTACGCGGTAAGCTCCGGACTACTGCCGGGCAGGGAATACTGGAACCGGCTTATCAATGGAAAATCAGTGGAAATAGGAACCGTCATCGGCTTTTTGATCATGCTCATGGGACTGGGACTGCTGGGCTATACTATTATCAGCTGGAAAACCGTCCACTTTGGCCATCTTTCCTACCAGGACAGTTTAAGAAAAATCATTCCGGCAGTTACCTGCATCGGCCTGGGCATCCAGACGGTATTCTCCGGGTTCGCCTTGGCGATGTTGGGACTTGAAAGATGAGCCGGGAAGCAATTGATTATTTCTCCCTTTCCCACCCTCTGCGGGGGCCGGCCTCGAAAATAGCCCTGGGGGTGCGAAAAAAAATCTTCCAGGTATTCATGGACACTATGAAACCTGACGAGCAGACCACGATCCTGGATGTGGGGGTAACCCCGGACCGGACATTACCCGAATCAAACTTCTTTGAAAAACTCTATCCTTATAAACACCGGCTGACGGCGACCAGTATCGAAGACGCGTCGTTTCTGGAACAGGAATACCCGGGACTCACCTTTATCCGGACCCCGGAAGGGGAGCTACCTTTTGAGGATCAACACTTTGATATGGTTTTCTGTTCAGCAGTCCTTGAACACGTGGGAGACAGAAAAGAACAGGGAGATTTCGTCCGGGAGCTTTTGCGGGTGGCGAAAATGTTTTTTCTTTCCACTCCCAACTGGGGCTTCCCGGTGGAATTTCACACCTTTCTGCCCTTCATCCACTGGCTGCCCCAACCGCTTCACCAGGCGATTCTCCGGCGTTTGGGGCTGGAATTCTGGGCGGAAACAAAAAATCTTAATCTCTTGTCTTCGGCAACCATCAGAACGTTATTCCCTGAACATGCAGATATACAGCTCAGGAAGCACTACCTGCTAGGCATGCCTTCCAACCTGATGGTATATGGAGAGGTTGATCGAGCTCCAGTTCCTGGACAATCTCACGTTTTATAGCGGGCGACGACACTCCAGCTGTATCCCATTCGGTGGTGCATTATGATGTCCGTGTACCCGCACGTTTCCAGAAGCGATTTCAATTCACCCTGCTTATAATATTTTGCATACCCGGGGTTCAACTGGTCATGGATAATCAGCCGGCGGCTGTAGCGATTCACCCGGAGGAAATAGTTTGTCAGGTATTCCGACAGGGGAAGCTTGGGGAAACGACGGCTGAGCAGGGCATATATTTCGGCCGGAGGTAGTAGCAGGGCGGCCAGGTGCTTTACCACTTTTTGGGGGAGCCTGGCAGTTATCCGGCGCAATGGCCTGACCAGGGATAAATATAAGCCATTCTTTTCTTCACTGTACACCCAGAGAAAAAGTCTCCCCTTTTCACCCAAAGCCTTACCCATGGAGATGAGCGCCTCACGGGGGTCCGGAATAAATTGCAGCACGCCAATACAGAAGACCCAATCAAAACCATGTGCGGGGATCTCGTCAGCTGTCTTGTCTGAATACTCAATTCCGGATAAATCAGCTGTGTTCTTTTTCAGCACCTCAAAGGCTGCCGATGGTTCCAGGGCGAGGATCTTGCGGACTCCAGCCTGATGAAACATACGGGTATAACGACCGGTGCCGGCTCCCACATCGGCTACATATTGATCCCTGATATCAGTGATGTCCAGCAGGGGATTAATTAAACTACGCAACGCATCCATGGAAGCATAATACCCGGTATTTTGAGTAAAGTCTTCCCATTGATCGCCAAAATCTTTGATTGTATCAGAAGTTTTATCCATATGCACCATCAGATTCCATATCGGTTGACAATCGCATATAGCGCCATACCATTTATCATCATGGATATAAATAGTAAACCAAATTGCATCAAGACACCAGACCTCAGTTTTATCGCCAGGGGATTTACCAGAATCAACCCTATTAACAAGGCAATTATGACCGGATGAAAATAGCGCCCCTGGACATTAATCCAGGTTGATCCGACCGGCATCCAGACCAGGAAAGCACTGGTCAGAACGGTCAATGTTGTTGCTGCAGCGGCAACCATGCAGCAACATCCAAGGATCATGGAGTCCCTGCGGTTGAAATCCAGCGGTTCTTCTCTGATGAAAATCACCACCAATGCGCCCACTGCCCATAGAATGACGGCAACCAGAGGAATCGGCACATCCAATTCGCCCAACACCCCGACCAGCTGATGAAAGAAATTGAGACCATGGGTTGCAAAGGTGGTGAAAGGCACATGGCAATACTGCCAGGGCGAAAAAACGACAAAGGACAACTGCTGAAGCGGGTCTAATGGAATGTCAATTTGGAATAATCTTTTCACAATTTCCAGTGAGTTATCGAATATTCCATCTACCTTAACAATATAGTTCCAAAACGCCGCCCCCCCCAAAGCAATGACCATCCCGGCGATAAGGCCGGGCAGGCGTTTATAATTTTTTCTGATTACAAAAGCGGCTGCCGGAACAAGCAATAATGGCAGGTACGGCAGTTTGGAGGTCATTAACAGGACAAGAGAACCCATTATACATATCGAGTATAAACGAGGTCCCGGATTTCCCAGACTGGCCGACAGTAAAACCGCGGTCGCACCGAAGATAAGATAATCAAGATTGACCACGCTCGCCTGGGACAAAGCCATGGGGGTAACCGCCACCCAGAAAATACACCAGGCACCCGGTGGAAACAGCTTAAAGGACAAAAGCAGCAGGCCGATA
>JAGHCC010000178.1 GCA_021160685.1 Desulfobulbaceae bacterium
GGATGGTTGAATGGAAATTTAAAGTGGGTTTCCCGATCACCCATAATGGATTTCATAACACCATCTGTTTCTGGGACAACAAGATCACGGATCCGAAAATGGAACTCGCCTGAGTGAATTTCAGGGGCATTTGTATAAGCAAAGACCGCTTTAAAACCAACACCAAACTTGCCAATATTAGTTGAATCATCTCGCTTGGTACTAACACCGATGCTTGTTATTGACTCGATATCCTTTAAATCGAATAGGCGAACACCGTTATGCTCGAACTCAATTTCATCATCAGACAGGGTAAAGCGAACTTCAGTTGCTCCAGGGTCTTCAGCGTTCTGTAGAAGTTCGTAGATAAAATGAGCGTTATCAGGATAAAGTTCAGTCAATAGTCTTTTAATGCCCTCTTCGAAGTTGTTTTCTCTATTGGCATCAATCCATCTCTGTCTTTTTTGCGAAAGTTCATGTATTGATAATGGCATTATGATTTTTCTCCCAAAACATTCATCACCCCATACGCAACCGGATCGGCTATGATATCCGCTCTCTCCATAGCGATATCCAGATCCTGGGTACGTCTTGCATAATCAGCCTCTGCCGCATCTATTTGCGACTGCCGCATCTTTTGAATTTTTTTGTTAGTTGCCTGTTGAAGTTGTTCCTCAAGAAGGGCTATCCGCGCCCGATGGCTGGTTGACAGACTTTCCCTGCGGTATTCAGCCAATTCCTGGGTCTGTTGCCGATGTTTGGTTTTCGCATAATTCCACAATTTGTAATGCTGGGCATCCAGTCCGTCCCACACTTGATCACCAACATTGGCGGGAGTAGCGTTCGGGCAGTCTACTGCTTTTTCGAGAAGGCGGGCAAGATGTCCTGTAACGACATCAGACGAAGAAATTGGCTGAAGAACAAGATCCTCTTTAACTCCATGAAAACGCCACTGATAAATGGCAAATTCATACCGCCCCGCAGGAACCTCATCTGACACCGTCATCAGGCCGGTCAAAACCCGTTCCTTTGAATCGAATGATAGAGATGCCTGCTTGACCAGAGGATGAAGCGGCATGATGAATGCGGCCTCATGATGTTGTGAGGCACACTCCGACTCGAAGGTAACGGGCAGGTGTGGAACGCCTCCTTTAAGCCAGTTCTCCCAATCACGATATACGGTCGTGTTTTGCCGGGGAAGTTTCTGAAGACCCCGCAACAGGCAACTTCGAGACTCTTGCGAAAGACGAAGAGACTTAAGTGGCTTTTCGCCCAGGATAAACTCCTGCTCTTTTCCGCATACACGCTGCAAATAAAGAATCACAAGTCTCTGGATTGATATCGGAGACAACCAGAAACTCGTCGCGTCCATTATCTCCGTGTTCATCTGTTCTTCAGGCAGTTTGATTCCAAACAGCTCCGCCTGCTTTTGTTCAAGCTCGTCCTGCTCCTGAATCAGTCGAATCTTGTTGTCGGCCAACTGTTGAAATTTGAGCTTTCGTTCATCTTTATCCAGCTCATAATTTTCAGCGATATTTTTGATTTCCCTGGTAATTTCTCCCAGAATTTCTTCACCTTCACCTAAAGCATTATTAAAAACACCTATTCTCACCAAACAACGTTCATAGATATCCGCATCCACAGTACCGGGTGTTATCATATTGTAGATGGCAACACTTTCACTCTTCTGACCGTTTCTGTCAATGCGACCGATACGCTGTTCCACGCGCATGGGATTCCATGGAAGATCGTAATTCACCATACAATCACAGAACTGATAATCGAGACCTTCACAACCGATCTCGGAAAAGAGCAACAGGTCGATACAATCCTCATCGCCCTTCGCTTTTTCGAAACGACTGCGAAACTCGACCCGCTCTTCATCGGGAGTATCACCATGAATCAATCCGACCCTAAATCCATCTTTACAGAGGTGATCGAAAAGATAACGCAGAGTGTGTCTAAAGCTGCTGAAAAGCATCACCTTATTATTCGGAAGCTTCTGCTTGTCGTGGATAATTTTACGCAAGGCGTCCAGTTTGGGATCATATGGATCAAGAGAGCGCGCCGCCTCAAGAAGAGCTTGGATTTGTACTTGAATGGAGTTTATGGCTTTATCGTCCGGGCATCCGGTATCATCGGCTTCCTCCCAGGACAACTCATCAAGATGGCGATTGAGAATGTCCTCAAGAAATGGCGCAAGACCAAAAAGACAACTGGCCACCTGCCGCCTGATGGTGGTCATCATAAACTTCACGTTGAGATCACCATGAATCCGGCTGAATATCTCCGCCTGTATTTTAAGCAATTCATCATGCAAGTGTTGCTGGTCTGGCGTAAACGGTACGACCACGGTCTCGGGCTTCCGGATAGTAAAGTCGCCGATATCCCGGCGGCGGGTTCGGTTGATGATTCCCGCAAAGGTGTGCATTCCTTCCGTGTCCGAGATCATCCGCACCCGCTCATCTGGTGAGATGTCGCCATCAAAAAGTTTGGCGCGTACCCGGTTGAAATCAGGGTTATGCCTCAGTATAGCTTGTCCCCACGATGTAGCCGCTGCCTGATCAAGCTCCTCGAGAGCATGAGCAGGCCACTCCTGTTCTTGCGCCCGTATTGATGACACCGCCCGGTTGATAAACGGGTTTGGCTCTGCCATATGTTCGAAACTTTCCTGGTCGATAATAAGATCCGGACGAAGGGTATTGAGCAGGACAAAAAGATCTTTACTGCCAAGCTGAATCGGCGTCGCTGTCAGGAAAACCACCGCCTCTGCGTGATCACAGAAAAATTTGACCGCTTGATGGCTGTAGGTATTCTGATTGCGTATATGATGTGCTTCATCAACGATAACCAGATCGAAGCGCGGCGGGGGATCCAGGTCGAGAAGCCCTTTCTTACGTCTGCGCCTTCCGTCAGGGGCTGAGCCATAAAGCAGGGTTTCGTCAAATAAAGAGTAAGGAACAATAATCTTTTGCTGCTGCTCCGGCCAAACCCCGTCCTTATCCATCTCTGTGATGCAATATCGCAAGTCAGCACCATTAAGGTGGATGAATTTTTCTTCGAAACGCTTCATCTCATTCAGCCATTTACGTTCGGTAATCAAAGGGCGTGGACAGACAATAAGTACTGAACGTACATCTCGCCGTGCCTGGAGTTCACGCAGAATGAGACCGGCTTCAATGGTTTTTCCAACACCAACACCATCGGCAATCAACAAACGGGGGCGATCCGATCGAATGAAACGCAAAACCGGCCTGAATTGGTAGGGGATAAAATCAACGCGAGCAGCATTAAGAGAATAGAGGGTGGAGAGTCCCGGATATCTTATCTGCAGAGCCGTGAGATAGGCGTGGAACTGGTCGCAGGGCAAAGCCTCCGTTTTCTCTCCCTGCAGTTTCTCTGCCTGCAATTGAGACGCATAGAAAGTTTGCATGTGGCCGTCTATAAAGACTTTAAATCGGTTTTCCGGCTGTCCTGGCAAAACAGAGATAACTGCGCCCCTGTTGGTCGGGTTTGATTTAGCGAAGACAATCTGCCCCGGCTCAAATTCTGCTGCATCACTCTTTTTCTTTTCTGGGGCCACCGGAATCCCGCCATTATCATCTTTGTATGGTGCTTGCGTTTCCGCCCCGAGAATTGCCTTTTTTGTCTCTCGCAATTCTTGAATCAGCTTGTCATCTGCTCCAATGACCACCGCAAAACGCTGTAACGTATCTAAATCCCTGTAGATATCATCGACGGGAAATCCTTCTGTGTTCGCATGCGCCCAACGATTACGGATTGTTTGCATTTCCTTGACAAAGTGGCGGTCTTCGGATGTCAGATCCAAACTGTTTGAAATCTGGTACCAATTCTGATCCAGAACCCGAAGAAGCCCCGCCAGATCCAACCCGCCAAGAGTTGTTATATTGTGTTGTTCCAGACGGCGTTTTTGTTGAAATGACAAATTGTTTACGACTGTCTTTTCCCACCACTCATCGTAAAGCGACGGCAGAACTTTTTCCAGAAAAGCGGCAAGCTGTTCGGCAATATCACTTAAGAGTTTAACCACAGATCCATAATTTTGTAATTTACCATCCATCGCAAAACTGCCCCCCTTACATACATTCTCTTTCAATCTCTAATAGATACAACATGAAACAACGAACCAACCAAGAGCGTACCAAACAGTTCCTGCTCATGTGAAGATCACGAGTCCCTTCCCTCTGCATGTTGACATAATCCTTAAGCCATCTTTTTTCCCTTTTCAGTAAGCCGATATCTCTGTTTATTGCTCCGGTGTTTGTCGGGAACAGTCTCCCCGATTAGCACAAGCGCAATGCCCGTTTGTTGATAATTCTCACGAAAATGCGTTGAGGCAGTTGAGGCGGGGTTGGGCCACGTTAAGTAGCTGAAAACAAACTATTTACATCCCAAAAATACATGTTTTGATCTCGTATATCTTCTTTTCCCCTACCAAAATCAGCCATATCGGGTGCCATCTCCTCTCGAAGTTGACAAATACCATTGGTCTCAATGATTTTTCGCCCCTTCGCCATTATGCCCATTTTTCCTTTTATTGTTTCTGTAAACTGTTTACTGCCAACGGCGATGCTTTCCGTCCATTGTTCCTGCCTGTCATTATTGCCTATCTCCAATAATTCTTCAATTAATTCTTGATGGGTTTTTCGAAATCTATCGTAGCTCTCACAAAGCCAGTTAGTTCTGCAAGTTTTTTTATAGTTAATGAGCACACATTTTTTTACGTGGGTTCTGGAGCTCATCATAACTACCGAAAGGCTATTTTGTGGGGTGTGTAACCACTCAATTACTTCTTTTTTGGGCCTTTTTATAGACCGAATTTTTCTCTCGTTTTCCAATAGCAATTACCAGTACGGAAATTTCTTTGTCAACCACCTCATAAACAAGACGATGTCCGCTGGTTCTGAGTTTGATTTTTTAATGGTTCTCAAAATTTGAAAGCTGGCTATTGGGTACGTGAGGTGAGAGAAGCCGTTCTTTCAACTTTTTCTTGAATTGAGCTTGCACTGTATTATCAAGTTTTTTCCATTCTTTGAGTGCTGAAGGTAGGAA
>JAGHCC010000193.1 GCA_021160685.1 Desulfobulbaceae bacterium
GACGGAACCAGGAAACACCAGCGCAGCAGCTGGGAAAAGATGTTCCCATCGGGTCCCTGGCCGTTGTCCGGAATCAGGAAATTTCCGCCATTTATTTTGTCAATGTTTGTTGTGGTCCCATACGCAACTTGGAATCCTTTGCTCAGTGTCTTTCGAAGAACAGCCTGATGGTCGGCAAGCCAGATATCATCGGAATCAAGAAACATCAACACGTCACCGTCTGCCGCCGCAACTCCGGCGTTGCGGGCCGGACCAGGACCCAGGCCTGAAAGAGGAATCAGTTTGACCTCCGGGTAGTTTTTTTTAATGTGTTCCTGAGTGCCATCGACAGATCCGTCATCCACCACCACGATTTCAGGGCTGCCGCCCTTTTGGGCGGTGGCGCTGGCAATGGCCTGCAGAACCATGTCACACCGATCTCTGGTTGTAATGATGCAGCTGATTTTCATGAAAGTCTCTTTTGCAGTAACTATTCAGCATTCTAACCGGGGGTGAAGATACCGGCGTTTATTATAAAAGTAACAAAAAAAGACGAACGCCGAACATCGAACATTGAACTTCCAACGTCGAATAAGGATTTGATCTAATCAGATTTTCCTTAATTCATCTATGGGACAAGATGGGTGTTCCTGAACAGTTACCTTTTGCTATTAAAAAAGGAAAACAGAGATCTGATCATAATCGGCTTCTCCTTTTTTTACATTTGACATTTTTCCTTTTTTTGATGATACCTTGAGTTTTAGAGCAAACAGTATGGATGTTATTTGAAGTTCATTATTCAGAGAAAAAGGACGACTTATGTGTATTCTGCCAAACCGTTTTATATTGATTTTTGTACATGTTTGTCTCATGTCATTTTTGCTCTCCGGATGTCAGAGTACTTATTATGGAGCCATGGAAAAGGTCGGCTATCATAAAAGAGATATTTTGACGGACCGGATAGAAAATGCCCGTGACTCCCAGGAGGATGCCAAGGAGCAGTTCCAGTCGGCCCTGGAACGGTTCAGCTCGGTGATTCAGTTTGAGGGCGGTGATTTACAGGAAAAGTATGATACGCTGAATCGGGAATTCAAACGCTGCGAAGCGCGTTCCGATGAGGTAAGCGACCGTATCAGGGCGGTTGAAGATGTATCCGGCGCCTTATTTGAAGAATGGGAAGATGAGTTGGGGGAGTACAGCAGCGCCAGTCTGCGTCGAAGCAGTGAACAGAAGTTGCGAAAGACCCGCCAGGAATACAATAAGCTGATCATTGCCATGAAGCGGGCCGAGAAGAAGATTGGGCCGGTTCTTTCCACCTTCCGTGATCAGGTTCTATTCCTGAAACATAATTTGAATGCCAAGGCCATTTCATCACTGCGGAATGAACTGTCCCTTGTTGAGGCGGACGTCTCTGTTCTGGTCAGGGAAATGGAATCGTCAATCCAGGCCGCAGATACATTTATTCATTCCATGGCGCAAGAATAGAATTAGAGTCCCGCCATTGCCACGAACGGGACTTCGGTAGGTTACCTACCATACTGTCACTCTTTCCCAGCGGGGATGGTAGTCGTTGTACCGGTGGCGGTGGCCATGCTTTTTTCTTTTCTTTTTCTTGTGAACGACCGGTCGGTAAGTGATGTTTTGAATCACCATGTTACATCGCTTTTCATTGCCGTAATGGCGGCTGGGGTAATATGCCTCCACCACCCTGTATGTCCGCACATAGACGGCGTCCTTTTTATCCATCTCGTTGCCCACCATGTAACCTGCTACACTTCCAATCGCCGTGCCGATCAGAATGGCTTCCGTGTCGCGGCCAATGGCGTGACCAATCAGGGCTCCACCTGCAACTCCTATCGCTGTGGTGTGCGATGTGTGTCCGGCATTGGCCTGTAAGGGTGATAATGCCATTGTGGAAAGGGCCAGCAGCAGTATGATCTTTTTCATGATTTTCCTCCTTTGTCTGATGTTTTGTAACAGTTCCCCGGGGTCTGCCAATTTGGTTCAATCTCTGTATTGGTGAACTCTCACGTTGTTTTTCAAAGGGCTTTTGGGTTAATCATAAAGCAGGACATTGAGAGAAAATAGACGACATCAGCCTACATAGAATACGACATGACCCGATGTCGGCCTGGTGTAGACGTAGGTAAGTTTCGGATTGTTTTTTGGGGAAGAGGGAAGAGGGAAGAGTGTTACAGCAGGAAAAGTGAGGTTTTGCTGGAAATGGTGGAAGCGGATCAGGGAAGGGGAAGGTCCAGGATAAAGACAGCCTCATTTTCTTTCGGGCCGGATGAAAGTTCGATTGTGCCTCCGTTACTTTCAATGAGCTGTCTGACAATGGCCAGTCCAAGACCGGTCCCGTCTTCTCGGGTCGTGTAAAAAGGTTCAAAAATTTTATTCCTGATTTTGTCAGGCATTCCCGGACCGGTGTCGGAAATGACAATCCTGGTCTGGTCATTTTGTTTTTTGTCAGACATCTCCCGCGCTTTGATCAGGATGGAGCCTTCATTTTCCCTTAAGGCGTTGGCCGCGTTACTGAACAGGTTGAGGAAAATTTGTTTTGTCTGATCAGCATCGGCCCAGGCATCGAGTTGTGCGGGAA
>JAGHCC010000221.1 GCA_021160685.1 Desulfobulbaceae bacterium
ATTATGCCGTCTCCCGCCCTCAAGGAGGGGTTCTTCCTTTGCCGTCCAGGTAACATTCCATTTGCAAAACGGAGCTTTGCCGTCAGTTTTAAGGGGCTGACGAAATTTGGCGAAAGGCTTGTTCTCGATGATTTTACGGGATTCGAAATTGGCCTGTTTGTGACGGATGCATTGGCCTGGGACCAGTCGGGGAACCGTCTGGGAGATGGCATGGGCTTTTTTGATTTATCATGGGCTTTGCTGACAACCCTGGGGGCCGTTTCAGACCGTGTGGCCGTCCTTGGCGTGGGCGGGCGGGCACAGTGTGTTGATCTTCTTCCCGTTGATCCCTGGGACGTGAAGATGGACGGGCTGGTCACGGAAGACGGGATTGACGTTTTTGCCAATGATCAGATTGAAGGCGTTCTCTTCTGGGAGAAGCTTCCCGCGAAACGGATCAGAAAGATGTCACTGCTTTGGAAATTATCTAATACAGACCTCGTTAAAAGATGATCTGATGTTGTTCTGACCCCCTTTGCTTTCACGGAATCTGCGTATAACTGGACAACAATTTGGTCTGAGAATTCAGAATTAAGAAGTCAGAAGTCACATCCGCTTCTGACTCCTGACTCCTGGCTCCTGAATTCTTAACTCCGGGCTGGGATCGAAGTAAAGTGTCCAGAAAATAGCGCCAAAAGTACTTTGGTTTTACGAACTCTGTAATAATATCACTCTTTGTTCTTCCTGAAAACAGGTTCCAGCTCGCACTGTTCGGCGTAACGGCCGATCTCCTCCTGAAATTCCTGCACGTAAGGGCAGTCCCAGACGGCCAGCAGTTTTTTCCTGGCCACAAAGGCCGGCAGGCTTTTACCTTCGATATCCCTATCATGATTCGGCTGACGCTCAAGAACATAGGAAAATATCTGCGGCCGCCTGCAGACATCAGGCCGCTGTGGATAAATTTTGCAGCCGCCGCTTGCCGGGTCCAGATTGGGGCAGTGGCTGTGGCGGGGCAGAATCAGACTCCAGCCGCTACGCCAGTGGTAAAGGGCGGTTTTCTTTTGATAAAATGGGCTCTTATTCCGGAGAAGAGGCGGTTCGCTGTGGGATGTGGTCAGTCGGGTTTCCGGGCTGTCTATCCTGTTCAGTTTGAAGAGTGATGTCTCTTCCTGTTGGAGCGGGATTTCAAAAAAATCCTGGTTGAGTGTGTCATCGGGGCCAACGCAGCACAAGGTGCAGTTGCAGGGGCGGCAGAGTTGACTGTTGATGGACTCCAGTTCCCGGTTGACAACTTCCTGGGCCACCCAGCTGTCCAGGGCGTCAAGGGGATTCATAGGTTCGAGTTGTTCATTGAGCAGGATACGGGCCGGAGAACGGGGAATTTTGATCCGTTCAAAAATGGTCAGGAGGTCAAGATAGGGCCGGAGAAGGGTTCCCGGTCTTTTATAGGAAACTCCTCCTGTTTCCACCGGTTCGCTGAGCTCATCCAGCAACGGCGCAAAGGTTTCATAAGGCCCGGTGAGATAGAGCATCTGCGCCAGCCGGACCAGGGGCAGAATCGGTTTTTTCAGTTGATCAAGCCCCTGGCCGCATTCATCAATCTGTTTTTGGGTCAGCATGTGGATAGATAACGATTTTTTCGCTGAATTGCAAGGGTAACAGGGGGCCGCAATCGGGGATCAGCTCTCTTGACCGTTTGAGCGGGAGTGAGTAGTATTGGTTCAAGGTTCAAGGTTCAAGGTTCAAGGCTTATGGCTCATAATTCAAGGCTAAACAATTACTGTTATAAATCATCAACTGCAAACAATGGAAAATTTTGAACAACAGGGCCTGAGCGGACACCTGCGTGACCTGCGTCGTTGCCTGATCATTTCACTGGTTGCTGTGGGCGTCGGCTTCGCCCTTTCATATCCTTTTGCTGAGGAACTCGGCGTCTGGTTTTTCAAACCTCTGGTTGCTGTCCTACCCGAAGGGTCAAGCCTCATCTTTATATCCTACCAGGAGGCCTTTTTTTTTATCTGAAATTAGCCCTGGTGAGCGCCATATTGCTGGCCAGCCCTGTGGTTTTCTGGCAGATCTGGTCTTTTGTCGCCCCAGGTCTGTATCTGCATGAAAAACGGCTTGTCCTGCCTTTTTCTTTTCTTTCCTCGTTCTGTTTTCTTGGTGGCGCAGCTTTTGGTTATTATGTCGTTTTCCCACCGGCCTTTCGTTTTTTGATGGGCTATTCCACTGAATATCTCACCGCTCTTCCTACGGTTAAAGAGTATTTTTCCCTCAGCCTGCGGCTGCTCATCGCCTTTGGCGTTATCTTTGAAATGCCGGTTTTTATGGTGCTGCTGGCCAAGATCGGTATTATTGACGCCCCTTTTCTTCGGAAACACCGTAAATACGCCTTTCTGCTTTCCTTTATCGTTGCCGCCATCCTTACCCCCACTCCGGATATTGTCAACCAGCTGCTCATGGCCGGTCCGTTGGTTATTCTTTATGAGGTGAGTATCGGCGCGGTCTGGCTGTTCGGGCGCAAGAAGTTGACAGGATTTGATAAGCCAGATCTCGGCAAATAATCGTCACGTGCTGTTTGCTGGACACTCTGCTCCAATTATCCCCTCATTTCCATATTCCCACGCTCCCACGCTCCCACGCTCCCACGCGCTGCATCTCTGTGTTATAAAAACTAAAAATTCACCACAGAGAACACAGAGTCCACAGAGACAACTAATTGTAATAAAAAGAATTTCTCTGCGCTCTCTGTG
>JAGHCC010000092.1 GCA_021160685.1 Desulfobulbaceae bacterium
AGCCTGTGGTGGCAAGGTTATCAATGGAGCCGGTCGCCGGTTCACTGCCGGCCCAGGTCTCCCGGCAAAAGGCGAGGAGGGTGAAAAGGAGAAGAGAAAATCTGGTCATTTTTTTATTCTCGGACAGCCTATCTGGTATTTTCGGACATTTGAAATTGTGACATCGTCCGTGAAAATCCCCCCTAACCCCCCTTTGAAAAGGAGGGGGTGGGGGGATTTGTTTATTGGTTGCCACCATTTATTGAGGTACGTTCAAAAAACATAGACTTTTAACTCATATTTTTAATTCGATCAGCCTGGCTGATAATCTCAGTGATGCGGACGCCGAAGCGGTCATTGACGACAATGACCTCGCCTTTGCCCAGAAGTTTGTTGTTGACAAAAATTTCCACTGGTTCTCCGGCAGCCTTTTCAAGTTCAATGACTGATCCCTGGGTCATCTGCAGCATTTTGTCGATCAGCATGGTGTTGCGGCCGAGTTCCACCGTTACCTTCAGGGGGAGATCCAGTAGGAAATCGAGATTACGTTCGCCGGAAGAGCCTGTTTTGCCGTTGCCGAGTTCGGCGAAAGCGGCATCCTCGGAAGCACCGGATTCGACTTTTTTGTCTTTGTTGTCAACACTGCCTTCATTTGTTTCTTCCAAGGCATCGGCCCAGGAGTCGTCCAGGGATTTGTCAGCCATTTTTTTTCCTTATCGTTATCGTGGGTAAACGGACAGCCTGTTTAATTGTTTAGTGCCTTTTTAGTGGGTTAGCGTTTTACGGTTAATGAGCAGAGCCTTGTTTCCCCTGTGAATTCCAGGGGATCCCATAAATTTTTTTATGCCGGCAATGTAAACGGGCAGGAGGTCATCCCTTCGTTTATCCAGCTGAATAATGTCACCTTTTTCAAGGTCAATGATATCTCCGGCTGAAATCTGGGCATTACCCAGTTCCACCTTGATTTCCGCCTCGACATTTTTGATGTTCTCGGCGAGAATGCGTTTGAGGGTGATGTCTTCCTCGCTTTGGTCCCGTGTGAAGGTGGTCAGTAGTTTCGACTTAACGGATTCAAGGTTTGCCAGCGGGATGCACGAGGTAATGCTGCCCACGGCCCTGTCCATGTCGATTTCATAACGGTTGATAACGACGATGTCCTCGGGTTCGCAAATTTTGGCGAACTGCGGGTTGATCTCGCTGCGGAGAAAACGGACATCGACGGGATGCAGGGAGTGCCAGGCCTTTTCCAGGTCATTGAGAAGAAGATTGACAATTCTACGGATTAAACGATGTTCAATGGCGGTGAAATCCCTTCCCTCGATTCTGACATTCCTGGTTCCGCTGCCGCCCAGAAAACTTTCCACAAGGGAGAAGACCAGTTTGGGCTCAAGGACAAAGAGGGCATGCCCCCGGAAAGGATCCATTTTGAATATCTGCAGACTGCTTGGTACCGGCAGTGTCCTGACAAAAGCGCCGAAACGGTCAAGCTCCATGGGCACGGCAGTGATATCCAGAATTCGACGCAGCGTGTTGGAGATGGAAGTTCGGATCGACCTGAGAAAGGCGTCGTTGATAACGTCCAGGGCAGGCATCCTGACCTGGACGATACGTTCCTGGCGGGAAAAATCGTAACGCTCGTAATCTTGCGTTTTTTCCTCGACAATTTCTTCCGGCTCCTCGATTTCTCCACCGGATATGCCCTTGAGTAGAGCATCGACCTCGTCCTGGCTTAGTATCTGTTCCATAATTATTGAACGACGAATTCTGTAAAGTAGATATTTTTTATTTTGTCCGGTCTGATCACCTGGTTGAAGCGTTCCTGGAGTTCATCGCGGATTCTTACCTTTCCCTCCGGGGTCATAACCTCTTCAAAGGAGAGACTGGTGAGCATCATGATGACGATGTTCTGCAGCTTGGGTTCGAGCTTTGTGGCTTTTTCAAGGAGTTCCGGGGTCTCAAGCTCCAGGCTGAGTTTGATTTTCAGGTAACGCTTGCCCTTGGGATCGGCCAGATTGACAATAAAGGGCTTCATTGCAAACATTTCGCCAATGGTCTCGGGCTGATTCTCTTTCGTGGCCAGTTCCTCATCTGCAACCGGAGGTGGTGCCAGAAACTTTGTGTAGGCGAAAAAACCGCCGCCGCCCAGCGCAATTAGACCGACCAGACCGATAATGAGAAAGAGCATTTTTTTTGATTTTTTCGGCTCTTCAGTCTCCTCGGCCTGTTTTTCTTCATCCGCCATGGCTTTTCTCCTGTTTCAGTGGGTTGTTAATTTTGTATAGAACTATTTTGGCAACTATTATGCCATTGTCAATTTAAATTAGAAAACAATGGATAATGCCTTGCTTTCAGGGCTATTTTTTATTTTTTGGCCCTGTTTTTTTTTAGGTGATGAAAGAGTGTAAGTCATTTTCTTGACTGTCCAGCCTATGCTGGAGTCAAAAAAATGAGCGGTTGCTGAACCGGCTCTTCATCAGAGTCTAGGTATCATGAATGGTTGATAAGAGAGGTCCTCAGCTTTATGACTTGTTATTTTTGTTATTATTTCCGTTTGTTATGTCGCAATAACAATAAGCGATTCGTCATTCCGGCATGTTTTTAGCCGGAGATAAG
>JAGHCC010000102.1 GCA_021160685.1 Desulfobulbaceae bacterium
AAACCACCCGGTGCCCACAAACGTCTCTTCCCTGGTCAGAACCGGCACCGTCATAGGCTCGAAACCCTTTTCGACCATCATATCGTGTGCCAACCGCAAAACAGACTGATGAAAAAGCGCACCATCACCGCGGAGCACATAGTTGCGAGTACCACTAAGCTTAACGCCGCGTTCGATGTCGATAATACCCAAATCGGAACCCAGTTGGATATGGTCCTTAGGCTCAAAATCAAACTCGCGGACCTGACCGTGGCGACGAACCTCGACATTGCTCGATTCGTCCGGACCCACAGGCGCCTCCGGATGAGCCGGCTGCGGCATCAACAACAACATCTCGTTAATCTGTGGTTCAAACTCATCCAGCGAACCCTTAATCGCTGTTTCTCTCGCCTTTAGAGCTGCCATCTCCTCAATAGCTTGTTGCCGCTTACCTTCGTCCTGAGTCTTGGCGATTCCTTTACCAACCTGATTCTTCTTTGTGGCAATATCCTGAAGCTCACGGCGATATTGCCGTACGAACTCGTCGAGCTCGAGCAGCTTATCAATATCGACATCATAGCCTTTTTGACGACAGGCAGATCGGTAAATATCCGTTTTTTCGCGCAAGTCCTTTATATCTATCATAATACCTCTTAGAATACACAGAAACGCAGACAAATTCAAGAGATTTTATGAGAGGATTTTTGACTGCCCAATCCCAAGCCGCCATTGCGAGAAAACCACCGATAAAATTACAAAAAATGATAATTGAAACGGATAGGAACTTGTATTTAACTTGCGATTGACACCAACGCCACGTTTTATCAATAAATTAGCATAATACCATCAGCTTAACACAAAGTGGTCCGGCAGAAGCTGGTAATCGAAAAAAAGCCAGGTGCGGCCCCAGTCGTTAGCAAAGCGCGACTGCTCGATCGGTTCGAATACTCTCTTCGTTGAGAGATCAACCTTTCATGCCACGCATTCAGTAAATCCGGAACAAGCTTCCCTGCCAACAACACCTGACCAATCACCCAGAAATTGCCTCCTGCAATCCCCGGAGATAAGAGTATCCTTACTCTTAGAGCGCCTCTCGGCGCCTTTTTCAAAACCGAGGCTTAATAAACAAGCCGCCAGCCGGAATATTCACACCAAACTCAAACCTACCTCCCCCCTCGTCTCGTGCCTTCTTCCATAGATATAGTCGCTGCCGAAAACTGTCATCTTCCTTCAACCGTGGCCAATCACCACAAAAACCTTTTACCATAGCTCTCGGCAGCAACTTCACAATTGCTGGCTTCACGACACCAAATTCATATTGTGACAACCAGCGTATTCCTCGCCCTCCTCCTCAATCTGCTCAGCCAATGCCTTCTCCGCTTCTCTCATGGCCCACAATTCACTTTCAACAAGCTCCCGCACAAGAGAAGAACGCACTCGTCTGAAACCCATACGGAGAACCTTGTCTTCCACCGCGCTGGCTACTGTACGTGCCACACCACGGGGCAGCTCACTCTCGCCTTCCAGAACCTGAACTATCACGGACTTATTCCATGGCTGAACAGCATAACTCTCAAAACCAGTATCATCATCACAATTACCTCCCACATCACTCCTATGATTATAAACTACTTCTACACGACTACGCTTTATCCCACGAGTAAGACGGTGGTTATGCAAACACAAGGCCGCTTCAACGTAGCCCGTCTCGCTGAGAACCACTTCGATCATCGCATGAATCTCATCTGTGTCAACGGTCGCACAGCTACAACGACGAAGTATATATTCCGTCACCGCCTCGGCTAAATGATCCGTTAAACCTTCCTCGCAATTGCCGCTCTCGCCCAACGCCGCCGCGATCGAACCCATCACCTTGGTATGAAAATACACCTCAATACTACCGTCACTTTTTGCAACTCCAAACAACATAGCAGCTTTATCTACTCCTCATCAAAAAGCTTCTTTTGACCAGGGAACTCACCCGGACGCTGCATTACTTCATGAACTTCTTCTATAAATTGATCTACCTCCTCGAATTCATGATATACACTGGCAAAACGTACATAGGCCACCTTGTCCAGTTGCTTCAGAAAAACCATTGTCAACCGCCCGATCAACTGCGATAAAACTTCCTGACCAGACCCTCGCAGTATTTCTTCTTCGATATCTTCAGCCGCCTTGGCAATACGCTGCATCGAAACAGGCCTCTTGTAACAGGCCTTTTGTATCCCTGCTATAACTTTGTCGCGATTGTACGGAACCCGACTACCGTCCTTTTTTACCACGGTCAGTTTGACCAAATCCTCAATCCGCTCGTAAGTGGTAAAACGCCTTCCACACAGCAAACACTGACGACGACGACGAACAATTCGACCCCCGTCACTGGAACGAGAATCAATTACCTTGTCCTTATCCTCTTTACAGTATGGGCATCGCACAAAAATCTGTGTCCAAATAAACGATATAACGCAAACACGCCGTTTTTACCAAAACGACCTTTTTAATACTGACAATGCGGCCATCAAAACTCCGAAAAAAACCTAAACCACGCTGCGACAATAAGTTAGAACCATGTCCTCGCCAGCAGTGACCCCACTCCACCATCTGACAAAACCATCTTATGACCACACCCTACATATCGATATGACAGCTAAATACCACCCAATATATGGGGTGTCAATACAAAAATCCTTATGAAACAAACAGTTACAACAAATTTGCCTGTGAGTTTCTTGTTATTATGCCTATAACTGCCTTTCCATAAGTGAATTACAAAAAAAATGAAAAGTTATTAACAATTTGCAAAATTTGCGTTTTTTTTAAGCGCATAAAAAACCGGATCCGAAAAAATAAACTGCTCATCTATACTGATAACACGATTCCAGTCTCGGTCATCATTAATCTGAATAAATTCCTTGCAAAAACTACGAAAAAGTGTTATATTTACTTCTGATTATGGAGGCTTTGCCGAGTATCTGGAGGAATATGGAGGACAACACGCCAAATTAACGGCCCAAAGCGTCTTGGTTTTAGCTAGGTTTAGTGGTGAATTTGTTGGCTGGCCTTGTGCCAATGGAGTGGGAAATTGGAAAAAATTGTCGATATTCAAACAGGTGCGGTCAGGGCTCAACGGGGAAAAGGAATATTGAAATCGAGCGCTATCGGTTCCTGCATTGCCATTGCCGCGTATGATGCTGTAGCAAGTATCGGGGCGATGGCGCACGTTATGCTGCCGGGATCTGCTCCCGCCGACAAAAAAAACAGCGAAAAAACCAAATACACCGCCAATGCTATCGACACCATGATCGGAATGATGACCAATCTGGGCACAGAAAAGAACAACATTGAAGTAGTGATAGCCGGTGGGGCGAACGTACTCAAAAGAAAAGATGATACCATCTGCAAGAGCAACATTAAATCTACACTGAAAATACTGAAAGAAAAACAACTGCACATAAAGGCACAAGCTATTGGGGGAACGTCCAGAAGAAGCATTTCTCTCGATGTCGAAAATGGAATTGTATCCTATACTGAAGGTAACGGTGGCGAAATGAAACTGTGGAGTTCACAGAAA
>JAGHCC010000294.1 GCA_021160685.1 Desulfobulbaceae bacterium
CCCCTCCCCGACATTGGGGAGACAAACACAGCGGAATGAAGACTCCGGATGGTTCCGGGGTACTCACCTGTCAACAAATACCACCCAAAAACAGATGGGACATCTCCCTCTCCCTTTGGGAGAGGGCTGGGGTGAGGGCTGGGGTGAGGGGAAAAATAATGCAACATGGTCTCTTTTTTTTATTTCATGGCCAATGGCTGAAAGCCATCATATTCCGCTTTAATGACTCCCCGCAAGTGCTCCCGGATAAAACTTTCTTTCCTTTCCTGTTGCTTTCCAGAACGTATTTACAAAAATTCAGATTGTCAACCACCAAACAAAACTGCCGGTCTGTAAAAAAACAGACCGGCAGAAAAAAACAACATGTAAAAATTCTAAATTAGAACTTCCAGGTCATCTCAATAACATCCAGGAACGCGGTGTCATCGTAGTCATCGCCACGGAGGTCTTTAATCGCATCACCCGGATCAAAGATAGAGATAACATTGCCGATGGAGAAATGATTATTGAATACATAAGTCAACTGAAGATCAAACTCATAGCCCATTTCATCATCAATACTGCGACCATAGAAATCTTCAAGCGCGCCTGTATCATCAAGCTCGAAGTACATCAACTGGGCTTTGTAGCTCAATTTTTCGTTGATCTGGCCCTTTGAGCCCATTCCAAGCATGAGCATACCAGGGGCGTCACCCTTTGAAGTATTTGCGATACCACCATAGCCTTGCTGGCCACCCAACATATTGAAGTTGTTACTGTAGACAACACTTCCAAGAGAAGGAACTGATCGATAAATCAAAGCATTTTCCATACCGAATGTCGGAGTATAACGGGCAATATTAGTAATACCGTTAAAGGCCTCTATATCATCATCATCGCCATCATCATCACCGCTCAACCAGGAAAAACCGATATAGGGATTCAAGGCCTTGCCCAGATCAAACTCAACAGAACCGTAGACGGCCCAGGCCTCGATGTCATAATCGTCCATAATGCCTTTGCTGGTATCTTTATCCATATCACCAGTGGCATAGATGACTTCAAAACGCGGGGTAAACATCCCGACCTTGCCATAACCCTCAAGCCCCAAATAATGAGTCTGGGCCTCTTGATCTTGGTTATTACTAAAGGCATAAATTGGAGCCAAGGTGAAACCATCCAAATCAAAGGCACCGCGTAGGGAGTAGACCCTCCAGTCCAGATCATCGGCATCAATGGCTCCTACAGCATCTTTTGTAATGTCATCCTGAACCATAAGAATCAGAGCTTCAAAAGACATGGAACCGACTTTCCCGGTTGCGCCGAAGAAGGGATGATCATCGCCATAAAGCAGGCCACCTGAGTTGATATCAAGAAATCTGCCGTTCCAGCCTGTGCTGAGCTCCACAAAACCAAAATCATAACGGAAGTCCAGTTTTTCCAGGCCAAAAGAACTGCCGCTCGCCCCTTTATACCCAGGTGCGTAAGTCACATCGCCCTCGCCGCGGTCGCCATTGTTCTTATTCATGGTCACGTCAGCTTCCAGGGTTGTCAGGAAACTCCAGTTTTCTCCGGTTCCCTTCCAGCCTATCCGCGTTTCACTGCGGACAGCATTATTGCCCATCATTCCATTTTCGTCACCAAGTATCCCATCGCCTGCATCATCATTAAAATTAACATCCTTCATAAAATGGGGGTACATTTTCTGGCTGCCAAAGAACTCGACATCAATATCCTTGCTCTTGGCGGACATCTGACCGGAACCCATCTTGGCGAAAGCGCCGGCCGGAGCCAGCAGTAGACCAGCGGCCGCTGCAACAAGCACGTACTTTTTAATCATCTCTTTCTCCTTATCTCTTTGTTTCTCCAAACAATTTACGCTGCCAACTTCGGCAGCATCCCCTGCGTGAAACATAATAAAAACATTTTCCCCATGTTTTCACCTCCGGCCTTTGAGAAAAGACCATTATTCCACGAATTACATATAATATATTATGTAACTGAATCACCATTCATAAGTCAAACAAATTTATTATTTTCGGCTATTTTTTTCTTTTCCGGTTATATGGTCACGATTCTTTACTCTGTTTAAACAAAATTCATGATCTTATATCCTGAACGGGCAAAGAGAATCATTCAAACCTTGACTTCCCCAGCAAATGTAATTACAATAATTACATAAATAACTATAGGGAGAACGAAGCATGGAAAAACAAGTACGCACAAGGGATATAAAATTAGTCCCTATCGGCAACTCAAAAGGAATTCGCCTTCCCAAGACGCTCCTGCAGAAATACGGTTTTACTCATTCCCTTTTGCTTGAGGAAACTGACCAGGGACTGCTTCTTCGCAAGAAAAATAACAATAAACTCTCCTGGGAAGAGACCTATAAAGCCATGGCGGATGAAAAAGAGAACTGGGACGATTTCGACGCAACACTTCTTGATGGACTGGAGGAGGATGAGTTTGAAATTTAAAAAGTACGATATTTATTTCGCTGATCTGAACCCAACCATTGGAAGTGAAATAAAAAAAGTACGTCCTGTTGTCATCATCAGCCAGAATGAAATGAATACATATCTGGAAACTGTTGTCGTCTGCCCCTTAACCTCAAAGCTGCACCCTCAATGGAGAAGCCGTCTCCAGATCAAGTGTCCGAATAAAGGAGCTGAAATAGCGGTTGACCAGATACGAACAATCAGTAAAAAAAGATTAAAAAATAAAATTGATACCTTGTCACAAGCCAACAGCGCTCAATTACGTAAACTCATCACCGATATGTACGGCGAATAGCGCAAAAAGGTAAATATTCGGCCAACCCATCTCACCTGCATTAATCCTTTGTATTCTCCAGCCCTTCCCGGTCTGGGGAAGCTAATGGTTCTCTCAGGAAAAGGGGCCAGAGAAGCCAACCAAATCTTTTTTACACCCAGACCTTGAGGCTATAATCCTTGGGCAGATGGGCCGTGCCCTTGATACAGGGAAGACCGGTCTCCCGGTGAACCCGTTCAATTATTTTATCAAGGTCGTCACAAAATCCGCCGTTTTTCAGACTCCAACCCTCATCCGTTTTTTTGGCAAAGGAACAGGTCGTAAAATGAATGGCCTCCGCCCCTTTACTCTTTAAAATTTTACCCAGATCAGCCGCGTTTTCACCAGGACAACGACAGGTGAAAACGCCCATGGGCTGGCAATCGTTATAGCGGGCAAAACCTTCTTTCTTCTCCATCAGGCAGCGAAAGCAGTTTGTCAAAGGACAACGCTCACTGTTTTTTTCACAACGAATCATTGCGATTTTCGTCATTTGTCACCTCCTGAGTCATATAGCTCATAGCTGATAGATCATAGCAAAACTAATCTCCATGAGCCATCAGCCATGAGCCAATACCCATCAACCATCATCCCTTAACAATTTTCTCATAGGGCCAGGCCACCACGCCACCGTCAAGGAAATAAACCCTGTAGGGATCAACACCGTGGCCAATGAGAATGCGGGCCGCCTCATAGCCACGCAGGGAAATCTTGCACAGACAGATAATTTCCCTATCTTTGGGTAGAGTATCAACCATTGAGCGTAATTTACCCAAGGGAATATGAACAACATTATCATAGGGCAGCTTCATCATCTCAAGTTCAGCAGGCATCCTGACATCAAGAAGGACAATATCCTCACCCTTATCAAGTTTGGCCTTAATCTCAGCCGGGGTAAAAGAATTGGCCAGGCCGTCCATCTTATTCTGGATAATATTGGCGGCAACAATAACGTTATCCATGGCCGGAGAAAAGGGCGGAGCATAGGCCATGTCCACCTCGAAAAGATCATCCACCGTGCCGCGCTTGGACAACAGGGCAGCCACCGTATCCACCCGGGACAACACCTCGCCAGGCCCGCACACCTGGACGCCGAGCAGACGGCCGGTATGGGCCTCGGCCACAAGCTTCAGGTGAATCAGCTTAGCCTCTTTCATGTAATGGGGCCGGTCCAGGCCTGGATTGAGGGCCGTTACAACCTCAAGCCCTGCCGCCCGGGCATCACGTTCTGTTGAACCGGTGCGGCCCACGTTAAAGCCCATGATTCTGCAGACACCGGTGCCGCAGACCCCGGTAAAGGTAGAATTCCAACCGGCAATATTACTGGCAATCACCCGACCGTGCTTATTGGCGGTGGAGCCCATGGGCGCGTAAAACCATCTGCCGGTAATCATACAAAAGGACTCAACAGAGTCACCGCCCGAGTAAATCAGGGGATCAGAGGTCCGCATGTGAGCGTCCACTTTGATGCCGAAATCACCGATCTTGAGACCGGCATCTTTTGCCAAGCCCACATTGGCCCGGAAACCAATGGCCAGGATCACCAGATCAGCGTCAATAATGGTCTGCTCAGTGGCCACCTTGATGAC
>JAGHCC010000208.1 GCA_021160685.1 Desulfobulbaceae bacterium
CCGCTACACCGCCTTCCCGGCCGATGACGACGGCATCGTCCCGCTCACCAACACCGAGTGGTTCGACGACGATGCCGCTCACCGCCTCATTAAGTTCATCTCGGTGGCCTGGGATGCAGCCCATCTCGAAGATAATCTCACCTTCCTGGCCGACAACCTCTCGCCCAAAAAGAACGAGTCCAGCCGCGAGACCCTGCGCCGTTACCTCTGCAACAAGTTCTTCAAGGACCACCTGAAGACCTACAAGAAACGCCCGATCTACTGGCTCCTCTCAAGTGGTAAGCAGAAGTCCTTCCAGTGCCTGGTCTATCTTCACCGGTATAATGAATCCACCCTGTCACGGGTACGGAGTGCGTATGTGACCCCTTTATTCGGGCATTTTAATGCCCGCCTGGAATACTTGGAGAATGAAAGAGAAGCCGCTGGCACTGCCTCGGCCAAGAAGAAGTTCCAGAAAGGGATCGACAGTATAAAAAAGAAGCTGGCAGAGCTGAGCACCTTTGACGATGAACTCCGGCATTATGCTGATAAGCGGATCTCCCTTGATCTCGACGACGGCGTCAAGGTCAACTACGGCAAATTCGGCAACCTCCTGGCAGAGAAGAAAGCCGTAACCGGAAAAAAATAATATTTGACAGGATTGACGGGATTTATAAAAAGATAAAAAAACATCGTAATTTCTCAATAAGTGGTGGCAACCTATAAACAAATCCCCCTCAATCCCCCTTTAATAAAGGGGGAGGTTGTCGGTATGCCACCACTTATTGAGAAATTACAAAACATCCTGTACATCCTGTTAATCCTGTCAAAAAAATAAATGGCTGTTGCTAATGAAAACAATTCCATCACCGGAAACAATCCTTCAACTCCTTGACCGTCTCGATGAGGTTGTGGCGGACGATCTTGAATCTGAGGTCCTCGACTTTAAGCGTTGGCGGAGTGCCAAGGAATCCCTGGCCGAGGCGGTTGCGATGGCGGTCTGCTTTGCCAATGCCGATGGTGGCGTTGTCGTGTTCGGCGTAAAGGACAGGGTGCGGGGCAGGGCCAAGGCCGTGACCGGTTGCGAGCGGTATGATCTTGATGAATGGCGGCGGGGTATATATGATCGGACCAGACCAAATTTAACTGTAGAGGTATCCGAACTGCCTGTTCCCGAGGGGAACCTCCTCCTGGTGCGAGTTCCCAAAGGACCGGCCCCGCCTTATGGGACTTCAGGCGGACTTTACCAGATACGGGTTGGCAAGAGCTGTATGCCCTATTCGCCTGACGATTTCCAGAGAAGACAGGTGCGGGTTGGCGCTATTGACTGGAGTGCCCAGCCGGTAAGCGGTATCCGCATGGGTGATTTGGATGCAACGGAAATAGCCCGGCTTCGCAACGCGATCCGGGCATATCGTTCAAGCTCTCCGCTTCTTGATCTTGAAGATGAAGAGCTGCTTTCTTCTCTTGGCATTATCCAGGATGGTCATATTACCAGGGCAGGCTTGCTCATAACCGGCCGCGAGGATATTCTCCGGAAGTTGATTTCCGGCCATGAAGTGATATATCTTCACCACTCATCCCCAACAGAGCTTGACTATCGTTTAGACCAGAAAGCGCCGTTGCTGCAAATCCTTGAACGGCTCACCGAGGCCATCAATGTCAGAAATCCGTTTCAAACGCTTAAAACGGGCCTCTTTCATGTTGATATACCCTCTTTTCCGGAGACCTCCTTCCGTGAAGGAATCTTGAATGCTCTCATCCATCGTGATTATCTGGAACCGGGCAGTATATATATTCGCCATGAACAACGTGAAATGAATATAAGCAGTCCAGGCGGGTTTATCGGCGGGATCACGGCGGAAAATGTTCTCCATGCCGAACCGAAGGCCAGGAATCGACTGCTTGCGGAAATATTTCAGAAGATTGGCCTTGTTGAACGGGCCGGCATTGGCAGACGGCGGATTTTTATTCCACCGCTCGCTTTTGGCAAACGAGCGCCCTTGTATGAAGCCGACGCCCATACGGTCAAACTGACTTTGTATGACGGCAGCTTTGATCATGAGCTTGCGACATTTATTGGGATCAGGGAAAGGCGGGGGGAGACCTTTGATGTCATTGAGTTGCTTCTCCTTTCTTTTTTACGGGAACATGAAGAAATGGACGTGAACACTGCCGCCAGGATAACGCAACTGCCCGAATCCCGCATAAGGGACCGGCTGGACCAGTTCTGCCATCGATCAAATCCTTGGCTGGAGAGGAGGGGGAAAAAGAGTGGCGTCACGTATCACCTTGCTCGATCCGTTGCTGCAGAGTTGATCGGCAAAGGTGTATACAGCCGCTCCAAAGCGATTGACAAGGTACAATGGCCGGTCATGATCAGGCAATATGTTGAAGAGCATGGTTCTATAAATAACAGTGAATGCCGAGATCTGCTCTTGCTCGGCAATAGCCGTTCCGCCCACACTGCAGTATCTCGGCTTCTGGCGAGCCTGGTTTTTCTTGAGTCATCCGGGAAATTAAAAACAACACGATATAGACTGAAGAAAAAGGCCTAATTGTATACTTTATCCAACAGTTGTATAGCGGCAATCGCTATGTTGTATAAATTTGTTGTAAAAGTTGTATACGGGTAAGAAATAACTTCCAGACAGGATTGGCCGGATTTCAAAAAAATTTATGAATATCAAACAAATAACAGATAGCCTTAGCAAAATCTATCAGGAAGAGAACAAGCGGATTGTCTTTTGGTATGACACGGAAGGTGAGTTTGAAGAGATTCTTTCTTCTCTTGACCTTGCAGATATCTCCATTATCAGATTGGACAAAACCGCATCCCTTGAGCTGAAGATCAGGCTGGAGCTGGAAGATACGGAAAGCCGTTATCTGCTGTATTCCCCTGGGCCGGAGCCTGCCCATGAGGATGACTGGCTCCTTGATATTCGACTCTACAGCCATGTTTTTCATGCGGACAAGGCATCTATCATCCTGAGCGATCTGGGCCTGTCCCGCCAGAGCATGCGGCCATATTGTAG
>JAGHCC010000009.1 GCA_021160685.1 Desulfobulbaceae bacterium
AGGTTTCCGAAACAGCCTCGGAAGTTGATGTAATTCCGATTGCGGAACTGGAGGAGACGGTTGCTGAAGCTGTAGATGAAAAGGTTGACGCGGCTGTTATCCCCATTCCGGATGAGAGAGAAAAAACAAAGTCCATTCTGCATGAGGACGAGGGCGGTTTTTTCAACCGTCTTAAGACGCGTTTGTCTAAATCACGGGGATCACTCGTCAAAAGAGTCGATGAGCTTTTCCTCGGTAAAAAAGTGATTGATCAGGAACTGCTCGACGATCTTGAAGAAATTTTGATTACTGCGGATCTCGGCATTTCCACGACCCAGGAACTGGTGAATTATGCCAGTGATAAGGTTGCCAGAAAGGAGTTGAGTGACCCCAGTGCCTTGAAAAAGGTGCTCAGGGAGAAAATTACCGAGTACCTGCTCAGCTCGGATCAACCAGCTGAGCTGGTTATGCCGGAGAGCGGCCCGTTTATCATCATGGTTGTCGGTGTCAATGGCGTGGGCAAGACAACAACCATCGGCAAGATGGCCCGTAAATTTGTCCGTTCCGGCCAGAGTGTCGCCCTGGTTGCGGCCGACACTTTCCGGGCCGCTGCCATTGAACAGCTGCAGATCTGGGGGGAAAGGATCGGGGTTGAGGTGATCAGCCAGAAATTTGGCTCTGATCCTTCCTCGGTTGTCTTTGACGCTCTGGCCGTGGCCCGGAATTTTGATGTCGTAATCATTGATACGGCCGGCCGGCTGCATACCGAGGTCAACCTCATGGAAGAGTTGAAAAAAATCAAGAGAGTGGCGGGAAAGAAGCTTGAAGGCGCGCCCCATGAGGTTCTGCTTGTCCTTGATGCCACCACGGGCCAGAACGGTATTTCTCAGGCCAGACTGTTTAATGAAGCAGTTGGTGTCACCGGTCTTGCCTTGACCAAGCTTGATGGCACGGCCAAGGGCGGTATTGTTGTCAATGTCTGCCGTGAAATTAACATCCCTATACGTTTTATCGGAATTGGCGAACAGATGGATGATCTACGTGATTTTGATCCCAATGAGTTTGCCGAGGCATTGTTTGCCGAGGACAACGGTGAGGATGGAGAGCTGAATTTCGAATAACGAAGAAAGATCCTTACTAAAAATTCTATTTTGCACGTTAAGTGGCCTAAAATAATCAAATAGAAATATCTGCATTTCGAAATTTGACATTCATTATTCAATTGCCGTTATTGGATTCAAATTGACCGCATTTAGTTCTGTAACCCATTAACATTGCATCCCATTGCAAATCTGACTTCCCATGCCTCAATATAAATATCATAGTCAACCCGGCTGCGGTGGCTGTCTGCTGATCTTCATGATGGCCCTGCTTCTTTTTGGTGGCGCGCCCCTGCTTTTTGAGATTATGGGCTTCCTGCTGGTTTCTGGTCTTTTTGTTGTTTTTTTTCTTGTTGCCGCCTTTTGGTTGTTTTCCGCCTATGTTCGTAAGAGGGTGAGCAACTATGAACATCAGCAGTCCGAGGCCCGTAATCATTTTGTTCAGCTTCTTGTTCATATCCTGGTGAAAATTGCCCAGATTGACGGTGACATCACCAGGGTGGAACTGCAGACCATCCAGAATTATTTTCGTCATAATCTGCGCTATAACCAGGAACAGATGTTCTGGGTAAAGGAGTTGATCAAGGACGGCTCCCGATCAACCGAGAGCATGGAGTCCCTGCTGGAGCAGTTTCGCAATACATTTTCCTATGAGCCCCGGCTGATTTTGTTGGAGCTGGTTTTTCAGGTTCTCTACACCAAGGAGCAGATCCCGCCGGGGGAACTGGAGCTGGCCCAGAACATTGCCGATTATCTCGACATCTCCCAGTATGATCAGCAAACCATCTGGAGCAGATACCGCTACCAGCGGCATCAATATCCCGGTGTTTCCGACGAAGAAAAATATTATGAGGTTCTGGGATTGACTCCTGCCGCTGATTTCGCCACCATAAAAAAATCCTACAGAAAACTCAGCATGAAGTATCATCCTGATAAGGTCAGCCATCTTGACGAGGAATTTCGCAAAATTGCTGAAGAAAAGATGAAAGAAATAAATGTCGCGTACGATTATTTAAGCAAGAAAATGAAGTAACTGTTCAGGAGCACCCCATCTTGTCCCATTTCGGAGTCTCGCATACTCGCTTACCTGGCCTTCTCGAATAGCACAAGTATGCTTCAAAGGCCCAAATGAACCAGGTAAGCGTAGACTCCGATATGGAGCACTCCTAAACACTTACAGAACGGTGGTTATGCCAATTTGGTGGCCCACCTGAATAGTTACAAAATGAATAACTCAAGGTAGACAGGCTAAAGCAGCCGTCGCGCTGTTAACCATCAATTGAACTGCCCGCAGTAACGATAAAGGAGCAAGCATGGCCATTTCCACAAAAATGAATGATTTTGCCCAACGTTCTTCCTGGATTCGCAAGATGTTTGAGGAAGGAGCTAAATTAAAAAAAGAATTCGGCGCTGATAAAGTGTTTGATTTCAGCCTGGGGAATCCAGATGTACCGCCGCCGCCGCAATTTTCCGAAATTTTGCAGAAACTGGCTACCGAGGAAAAACCAGGTATCCATGGGTATATGCCAAACGGCGGTTATCCTTTTGTCCGGGAGGCCGTGGCAGCGCGGATATCAAAGGACCAGGGAGTGACAGTGATCGGAGATGAGCTGCTCATGACCTGTGGTGCGGCCGGAGGCCTGAATGTTGTGCTGAAATCGATTCTCAATCCCGCTGAAGAGGTGATTTTTCTGGCACCATTTTTTGTTGAATATCATTTTTATGTGGATAACCAGGGTGGGACTTCTAAAATCGTCAATACCACCCCTGATTTTAATCTTGACCTTGACGCCATTGAAGCGGCCATCACAGATAAAACCAAGGCCATGATCATCAACAGTCCCAACAATCCAACCGGTCAGATTTATCCTGCTGCGGATCTGGCCCGATTGGGTGAAATTCTTGAGGCTGCTCAGAAGAAACATAACTCCACCATTTTTCTGCTCAGCGATGAGCCCTACCGCAAGATTGTTTTTGATGACAATAAGGTGCCTAGCATCTTTGCCGCCTACCGCAACAGTATCGTGGTTTCATCCTATTCAAAGGATCTTTCTTTGCCCGGTGAACGGATCGGCTATATCGCCATCCATCCGGAAATTGATGAAAAGGCTCCTTTGCTTGGCGCCATGACCCTGGCCAATCGGATTCTTGGCTTTGTCAATGCCCCGGCCCTGATGCAACGGGTCGTGGCGCAGCTCGGGGATGCCACTGTAGACTGCTCTGTTTATACCCGCAGACGGGAGATTTTCTGTAAAATTCTTGCCGATGCCGGCTATGAGTTCACGCCTCCCAAAGGGGCTTTTTATGTCTTCCCGAAATCTCCCATTGAAGACGATGCTGCTTTTGTTGCCCATCTGCAGAAATATAAAATTCTTGCCGTGCCTGGCCGCGGCTTTGGCATGCCCGGCTATTTCAGGCTGGCCTTCTGTGTTGATGACGGAGTGATCGAACGCTCCGCCCCTGCTTTTAAAGAGGCCATGGTGACAATCAGCGCGTCGTGATGCATGGTAATCGTTTACCAGCACCTCATCTTCGCTCGTTTGAGCTTTGTCGCATAGAGGGGCTATAGCGACAAAGCTCAAACGAACAAATCTAAGGCACTGGTAAACGATTACAGGGCGGATGTTTTCGTGAAGTTGTAGTCCCCGGTGAACGGTTACGATGCATGAATATCCTGGTTCTTGAACCTTATTACGGCGGTTCCCATAAAGCGTTTTTGGACCAGCTGATAAGCCGTCTGCCATTCTCGTTTGAGCTTGTCACCTTGCCGGCCCGAAAATGGAAGTGGCGAATGAGGCTTTCGGCGCCTTATTTTGCCGGTAAACTGTCTGAATCGCACAAGTTTGACAGGGTTCTCTGTTCGACCTTTGTTGATGTGGCCACTCTGCGGGCATTGGGGCCGGAGTGGCTTCGTCATGTTCCCCTGCTGACTTATTTTCATGAAAACCAGTTTGCCTACCCAGTTCAGGTGAAGGATGAGCGGGATTTTCATTTTGCTTTAACCAATTTGACCACGGCTCTGGCCTCCGACAGTTTGGCCTTTAATTCCCGCTACAACCTGGAGAGCTTTCTGGCCGGCTGCAGAAAGATCGTTAAGGTTGCTGATGATATGCAGTTAGACACTCCGGATCTGCTGCGGGAAAAAATCTCCGTCCTCTATCCCGGTCTGGATTTTGAGGCCATTGATTTGGCCCCGGACCGGCAAAAGAACAAAACTCCGGTTATTATCTGGAATCATCGCTGGGAACATGATAAAAATCCGGACGAGTTTTTTCAGGCCCTTTTTGAATTGGACAGGCGGAAGATCGATTTTCAGCTGGTGGTGCTGGGGCAGTCTTTTCAGCGGCGGCCGGAAATCTTTCAGGTGGCCAGGGAGCGGCTGGCCCACCGCATTCTTCATTTTGGCTATGTCAAATCCCGTCGGGAATATATCGACTGGCTGAAACAGGGTGATCTCGTCATCTCCACCGCCAGCCATGAATTTTACGGCATGGCCGTTATTGAGGCGGTGCGGGCCGGCTGTACGCCGTTTTTGCCGGACAGGTTGTCCTATCCCGAGCTTTTTCCCCCGGAATTTCTTTATCCCCAGGATGGCTTGACCAGGCAACTTGAAATGAAATTAAAGAAACGAATTTTTCAGGATCAAAAGAGTTGCTGCAAGTTAACTGAACAATTCTCCTGGCAGCGTCTCACGCAAAAATATGTGGATTGGTTTGTATAATGATTGCTTTTGATCTGGCCTGCGCCTGCGGCTGTCATTTTGAAGGATGGTTTCAGAATCACGCTGACTTTACCCGCCAGCATGAGGAGGGGCTTATCCCTTGTCCGGAATGCGGCGAGAGCGGTCAGATTCGTAAATTGCTTTCACCGGTTGCCTTTCTGGGCAAAGGCGGTCAGGAATTCCCTATCACCGAGACGGATGTTCACGATCCGGAGAAGAAAGCTGCTGAAAACATGCTGGGCATGATTCAAAATGTTATAAAAAAGTTTGAGAACGTGGGCACGGATCTGGCAAAAGAGGCGCTTAAAATCCATTTTGGCGTCACTGAACCGCGTAATATCAGGGGTGTTGCCACGGAGGATGAAGAGGACGAATTGAAAAAAGAAGGGATTGAACTGTTGAAAATTCACCTGCCCGAGAAAGAGCAGCCTCATTGACCGGGGACGATCTGTTATCTACTTCAGCTTAAGCTGAAGTGTCTGGCAACCGGTCAGGGCAGTCGTTATTCCTTTTAGTCCAACTTGTTAATGAGTTCAACAGGAGTGCGCTCACGAAGCAAACCACTTCTCATACCTCAAAGTAATTCAGCATCTAAATCATGGAGAAAAGAGGTCAGATCACGATGGTTGCCGGATTTCCACCAGCGGAGGAGGATATCGCCGGTTTCCGGATGAACAGGCCAGTTGCAGTCCATTTTGTCGGCAAGGTACTTCCATAAACTATCGGCTCCTATGAAGGCCTGGAAATAGTCACAGGAATAAAAATCCGGCATGAGATCAAAAAGATAGGTTTCCGGATCATAATGAAAGCCTGTTTCCCGCTGCATAATTTTTGCATAATGCTTTTCCCCCTTCTGTAGCCTTCCTTCCTGGAAATTGTCCACCTCAATTAACAGTTTTGCTGCGTAGCGGCGGGCAAGGGCCAGCCATTTCACTTCATGAACATCCGCCACCTTGCGGGCGTCTTTCTCCGAGAGGCCCAGCACATCCTGCAAAAATCTGTGGGACAAGCATATTTTCTGCGTCAGGAAAGCATAGGTCTCCGACAAAGCGCCGGAATGAAAGAATTCCCTTTTTTCAGGCGGGAGAACAGGATCGACGAACAGGAAGCTCATGGCATGGCCCAGTTCATGGTACAGGGCTTCCAGGTCAAGCCAGCCCTGCAAGGGACCGGTCACGACATGGACCTCCTGGGGAATTGAAACGGGAATACAGTATGACTGGCTGCCGGGTTTTCCCTGTATGTGAACATGAAGGGCGGGTTGGTCGGCCAGTTTAAATCCCCAGCCGTTGAAAAAATCGATCGCCTTTGCAACAGTCAAGTCGCGCGGAAAAAGATGATCCAGATAGCGAAGGCCAAAAAGATAGATGGCGTCAAACCTGGAGGCGTCTTTCAGAGAAAGGCCTGTTACCTCATGCAAAAGCGGCCGGATGAGGCTGTCGTATTTTCCCCTGGTTTCAGCAAGAAATTGCATGGCCTGCTTTCTGGCGTCTGCAAGCATGATCTTCTTTTTTTCATCACAATAGAAAATATACTCTTCATATCCCAGATCCTTCTCCAGGACATGCAAAAGAGTTTTCCAGGAGGCATGACTGAATGGGGCAAGAAAACGGCAGAGTGACAGGGTTTCTTTTGCCAGAATTTGTCTGGAGCGGTTGTCCCCGCTGTCCTGACACCAGGTTATGATTTCTCCAAAAGGTACATCCTCTCCATTGACCTGGGCCTTGGCGCCGCGCATCCAGTTGTCGAGTATGGCCTGAAACGGCTCAATCCTTGTCCGAACAAAATGATCAACCGCCTCATGATAGAGCCTGCCATCTTGTCCCGATATTCCAAAAATTGATTTGATTTCTTTTACATCAGCAATATCAAGAGCAACGGTCTGATCTTTCGTCGGTGACTTTCCGCCAAGATACAGGGAAAGATCTCGTCTCCTGATACTTTTGCTCATGGCGAGGAGGCGATCAAGCCAATATTGTTTTCTGTTGTTTGATCTGGTCATTGGTGAAGGTCTGTTTTTTTTGTAGTAATGCTGCTTATAACTTTATCGATAATGGGCCACAAGGTTTTAATGATGTGACAAGGTTTGGGTTTTTAAGTAGAATTCAATGTCATTAACTTAAGCGAATAATTTTGTTTTCAGCCACGAACCACACGAAAAAATACAAATTTTTTTCTTTTATTTTCGTGTAGTTCGCTGGTTTCGTGGTAACATTCAATAAGTGGCATACCGATAACCTCCCCCTTTAGTAGGTAGCGAGCCTGCGAGACTCCGAAGGGGGATTGAGGGGGATTTGTTTTTATGTTGCAACCATTTGTTGAGGTGCGTTTCATGGGGAAAAATGATTCATTTATTCTAAGAGAAGAATGAGATGACAAATAAAGGGAAACGTACCCGCGTGGTCATCATGGGCGCTGCCGGGCGTGATTTTCATAACTTCAACATGGTGTACCGCGACGATCCTGACAGCCGGGTGATTGCCTTTACCGCAACCCAGATTCCGGAAATCGCCGGACGCCGCTATCCGCCCTCTCTTGCCGGCGCGTATTACCCTGATGGTATTGCGATTGTCGACGAAATGGAACTGGAGCGGTTGTGCCGAACCGAACACATCGATCAGGTGGTTTTTGCCTACAGCGATGTTGACCACGCCCGCGTCATGCACAAGGCCTCCATTGCTCTGGCAGCAGGGGGGGACTTCATTTTGCTGGGGCCCAGACGAACCATGCTGACCGCAAAGGTGCCGGTCATCGCCACCTCCGCAGTCAGAACCGGTTGCGGTAAATCACAGACGACACGCTGGTTATCCCGCTTGCTGAAACAGCAGGGTCTGCATGTTGCGGTTATCCGCCATCCCATGCCTTATGGTGATCTTGAACGTCAGGCTGTGCAGCGTTTTGCAAATCGTGCGGACCTTGATGCTGCCCACTGCACCATTGAGGAGCGGGAAGAATATGAACCGCATTTGACAATGGGCAATGTGGTCTACGCCGGTATCGATTACGCCGAGATTGTCGCGCGGGCTGAAGCTGAAGCCGATGTCATTCTCTGGGATGGCGGCAATAATGATTTTCCCTTTATCCGTCCTGACCTGCACATTGTCCTGGTCGACCCGCTGCGGCCCGGCTCCGAGACCAGTCATCATCCGGGCGAGGCTGTATTGCGCATGGCAGATATTGTTGTCGTGGTCAAAGTCAATTCGGCCCGGGATGCGGATGTCCAGCTCGTGACCGAATGCATCACCAGGATCAATCCCACAGTTCCCATCGTTCGCGCCGCTTCACCTGTGCAGTTAGATGACCCGCGCCAGGTACGTGGCAAACGGGTGCTCGTGGTGGAAGACGGCCCGACCATAACCCACGGCGGCATGCCTTATGGAGCTGGTTATGTTGCCGCCACCCAGGCTCAAGCTGCGGAAATTATCGATCCCCGCAGCGCTGCCGTCGATAAAATTGCAGCCATTTATTCGCAATATCCGCATATCGGCTCGGTGCTGCCCGCCGTGGGTTATCATCCGTCACAGCTGCAAGCGCTGCGCGAGACGATCAACGCGGTTGACTGCGATGTCGTGGTTGCGGCAACACCCTGCGATCTTAGCGCCCTGATTGAGATCGATAAACCCGTTGTCCGCGTGAGCTACGAGTTTGCCGAAGTTGGCGAACCGAAATTAGGAAGCCTTGTTGGAAATTTTCTGGACCATCTGTTCAAAATGTCCACTATTTCAGATAAATGACAGCTATAGCTCATGTCGTTTCTGGGCAGGACCGGAAATGGGTCAATTACGAATTATGAATCAATGTCGTTAACTTAAAAAACTTCTCTGTAAAAGTCCCCCTTTGAAAAAGGGGGATTTAGGGGGATTTTTCAGCCAGGCCCAAATCCCCCCCGCCCCCCTTTTTCAAAGGGGGGTGTTATGGAAGTTATCTAATAAGAAAACACCGCAATTCGTAATTCATAATTCCTAGTTCCGTGGTGCGCCGTCCCTGATAACCACTCGGGGAACACGATTGGCAACACAGGTCACCACCTCGTAGTTGATCGTCCCAAGTTTTTCGGCCAGCTCATCAACTGTCACCTCCTCCTTGCCCTGACGACCGATAATAACCACCTCGTCACCCGGCTCGACCCGGCCGCGCAGCGCTGTGACATCGATCAGGCTCTGGTCCATGGTGATCCGGCCGACCTGGGGACAGCGTATGCCGCAAACCAGGAGTTCAAAATTGTTGGAGAGGTTGCGATTCAAGCCATCTCCATAGCCCACCGGAACCGTGCCGATGAGCGACGGCTTTTTTGTCTGAAAGATATGGCCGTAACTCAGCCCGGTGTTTGACCCCACCTCCTTGAGAAAGGTAATTTGTGTTTTCCACTCAAAGACCGGCTTAAGCTTCCTGACGCGGGGATTGACGATTTCTTTGGAGGGAGGCAGGCCATAGATGGCAATGCCGGGCCGCACGGCATCGAAATATGAACCCGGCAAATCAAGGATTGCTGCGCTGTTTGCCATGTGGCGAACCTCGATCCCCCAGGACTTTGCCTCTTCCACGAGACGCTGAAAGCGTTCGATCTGCTCCAGGGACAGGGTTTTGTCCTTTTTGTCCGCACAGGGAAAATGGCTCATGAGCCCTCGAACCCGCAGCATGGGAAATGCGCGGCATCTCTCAAAAAAAGAAGGGACCTCATCGGGGCGAATGCCGATGCGTCCCATGCCGGTGTCGACCATTAGATGCACGGAGACGAGCCGGCCAAGTTTTTCCGCCTCACGTGCCAGCGCCTCAACCATTTCAAGCGTACAGACAGCGGGTTCACAGCCATGGCGGATAATCGCCTCGCTTTGTTCGGGAAGTGTTGCCGAGAGAAGTAAAAAGGTGGCGTCAACACCGGCTTCGGCCAGGGTAATGGCCTCGCTGATATGGGCGACACAGAGTGTGTTATAGCCGAGTCCAACCAGATGGCGGGCAACAATTTTAATCCCATGTCCGTAACCATTCGCCTTGATGGCGGGCCATAATAATGGCCGCCGGCCCACCAACTCCTGCAGAAGACGCACATTATGCGTCAGCCGGTCAAGATGGATGTATGTCCTGGTCAGATGAGTTGCGTTATTCATAACTGTTTATTCATGTGAATATCTGGGAGGTTTTTCGAGAATAGCATTTTTTCAAAATAATGAAGAGTTGGGCAAAAGGGCATTGTCTGACAGCCTCCCACATTCCCCCCTTTTTAAAAGGGGGTGGGGTGGGGGGGTACGGCCGATGTTACATTTCATTCTCATTGCCTATTGGCCGCATGGAACGCTTCTTTACATATTGAGAAGTCATGGCAGCAAGAAGGGCGCTGTAATTAAGGGAGAAGGCCAGTTCATCACCCACTTGCAGTGACCCTTGCGCATCCGTCACATCCATGGCCAGGTAACCGCTCGAAGCGCCAAGAATCCTGAGGCACGGATCAAGCGGTGTGATGCCTTTAACGTCGATATCCTCGCGGCCCACATTCAGAAGCGCTCTTTCTATCTCACCCCTGTCTTCGAAAACCGGCTGTCTGCCAAAGGCGTCTTCACCGCGCTTGCCGACCACCATTGATGGTTTTGTCTTGAGTTCCAACACTTCGGCGTGGAGAATAAAGGCATCCTGCCAGGTTCCTGGCCATGGCCGCCGGTGAATGGTCTCGCGTCCCAGCAGGATGGCCTCGCCGATTCGGGCATGATTGATCCGTTTCGGCATACGCCCGGCTTCAATGAGTTCAAGGCCGCTTGAATTGGCTCCTGATATCCAGCCAAGCTCAAGATCACATGTTTTTTCAATCGTATCGGCCAGTTCAACAAGGAGGTTCATGTTGTCTTCACTTGGCGCCACACCAGAAAAGCAGGCAAGATTCGCACCAAGTCCCCTGATGCGGATTCCCGGAAGCTTCAGGGCCTCCCGCACGAAGGAAATAAGATCATCCGGCCAGATCCCCTCGCGCAGATCGCCGAGATCCACCATGAGGATCACATCATGTACAAGACCACGGCGGTCGGCAGCCTGAGATAATGCTGCAAGGGTCGACAGTTCCGAGTTCAGGCTCACATCAACCGATTCAATGACCCCGTCCACACCGGACACGGGCGAAAGCCTGAGCAGCATGTAGGTTGAATCAACACCTCCATCTTTAAGGCGCTGAATGTTCTCAAGACGCGAGTCCGCAATGGACACCACTCCGCCGCGCAGCATGGCTGCGGCCACTCCGGGATGACCGCAGGTGACCTTGGTCACGCCCGTCACCTCGATACCGTGGATTTTGCACAGCTCGACGATGGTGTGGGCATTGTGCTCTATTTTTTCGAGATCAATGGTTATATAAGGTGTGGCCATTTAACTGTTGTTGTGGCATTGATTTTTTCTCATCTTGGCAAATGATAATTCAGATTTTTAAAATTTCTTTTGCAAAAGTGGTAAAGGGAAGCACCCTGGTTCGGCAATGGGCAATTTCATAATCTTTTACTGCCAAATGTACCTGAAAGAATTTGGGGATTTCAGTGCGTTCCGCAAAATATCGGATTGGCTTGGCCACATCTCCCTGGCCTGATTTACATTCCACCGCAAAAATAGGCTGGTTGTTTTCCAGAACAACAAAATCCACCTCCCGTTTGTTTTTGTCCCGCAGGTAACAGAGTTCCATGTCCTCACCGAAGGTGTCTTCCTGGTAGTGACAGTATTTTAACAGGTTGGCCGCCACCAGGTTTTCAAAGCGCGCTCCTTTATCCGTGCAGAGAGACCAGTCCCACAGGAAAAGTTTTCGGTCCTTTTTAAGGGCATTGATTTTTTTTGCTCCATAGGGCCGGAGACGGAAGCAGTAATAAAGGTTTTCAAAAATTGTCACCCAGCGGTCAACGGCTTCATGTGAGGCGGAAAGATCTTCACGGAGTGAGTTGATGGATAGCAGTGAGCCGATCCTGTCCTGCAAAAGAACGGCAAGAAGCTCTAGCTGACTTATCTCTTTTACCTGTTCAAGGCTTGTCAGGTCCTCATGAATAACCCGTGAGTGTCGTTCTCGCTGCCATCTTTTCCATTCACGCTCTGACTGAGAAAAAAACGGTTCTGGAAAACCGCCGAAACGCAGGAGTTTCTCCAAGTCGTTTGGCTTGGGGGAAGTATTAATTTCATACAGGGAAAGGGGGTGCAGTCGGTGATAATGGTAACGGCCCTGTAACGAATCTCCGCCTTTGCGGTAATAATCAAGACGGGCTGAGCCGGTTATTAGAAAAGAGATTGCAGATTTGTTTTTGTCATAGAGTCCTTTAACAAAATTACGCCACTCTTTATATTTGTGGATTTCGTCAAGAATGATTAGGGAGGAGCCTGACGGGAGTTTGCCTTTCAGCAGGTTTTTTTTGTCATCAAAATAATCCCAGTTGAAGTAAGCCGGATCTGTTTCATCTCCGCCAAGAATGTCGAGAGCAAGGGTGGTCTTTCCTACCTGACGAGGACCACCAATGAAGACCATTTTTTTTTTGAGATCATCCAGGATATTCTGCTTCAAATATCTTTCCATGGAGGCACCCCTTTGGGAAAATTTTCTGGTTGACCTTATTATAGTTAGTATAATTTGTCGGTCAACCAGAAAATTTTCTTTTTGATGGGCCTTTCACACCGCATCTATCGACGCAAACTCCGGCTCATGGAGCGGGATGATATAATCCGCCATATCCCGAACTTTCAGCATCATGTTATAGGCATCATAGCTGTTGATATTGGTTCCCGGCGGAATAACCTCCATCTCCATGGCCGTCACCTGCACCGGCGGTTCAAAATTCTCCCGAATAACACAAAAACCGGTGATGGCTGTCTTGCCTTTTGCCGTGTCAATAAATATTGTCATCCCGCCCGGTGAATGAGCCGGGGTATGCATTACGGAAATACCGGGCAGCAGTTCCCCATCTTTTTTCACCACCTCTATCTGTCCCGCCTCCCGAATCTCAAAGATAAAATCTTCCACATAGCGATAATCTAGGGGATGGGGATTGGAAATGGTTTTAAGCTCCTGCTCGTGGATGTAAAAACGGGCATTGGTGCATTTATAATCGTTTTCACAGTGATCGGAATGAAGGTGGGTATGGATTACCACATCGATATCTTCGGGAGTGAGTTGAAACCGGGCCAACCCATCTTCCAGGGTATAAATCTTACCGCCGATGGCCTTCTCCCGATCCTCTGATACCACAGGGTGCATTTCACCGGTGTCGACCAGAATCTTTTTATCACCGCCCTCCAGGTACCAAGCGTAAATGGGAATAGTGTACGGGGTGCCGTAGTCATGTTGATAGGTCATCATGCCCTTATCAAAGATTTTGGTGCCGACAACAATGGGGTGAATGATGTAGGTGCTCATTGTAGTTTCTCCTTTGGATACGACATTAATCATATGCTTCCAATCCGGCCTTCATGGCACCTTCAATGGTACCATCAACAAGATGTTCACCAGGGAAAAACCATTCATTTTGGTCATATCGGCCAGAGCTGTATTTGTAAATTGCAAACTCCCAACGGTTCATTTCGCCGGTGTACTTAAGACGACAGATTTGTCCTGTTGTTCCAAAATCATCTCTATCGAGATACAAAAAAATTCCCTTGATGCGAACAACGTAGCGTCTCCCGCTGTCAATGAGTACACTTCGATTGAACTGATCAACTATCAGGTTGACTTCTTCTTTCACCTTTTTAGATATGGATTCCGATGACATTTCATTTCCATTGTCTATTTCAAGTAATAACTGTGGATCCAAAAACTACGCCACCCCTTTCCCAAAATACAACAAACTTATAATCTGAAGAACGTCCCCTGTTGTCCCCAAAACAGTCTGTTATGCTTCTGAAAGCCTATTTCCTCAGAAAAATCTATTTCAAAGATCGATTTTTCGAAAGCAGAAAACTCTCTACTTCCCACCTGCCTGATCCGGCAACTACACCCCAAAAAGATATTTTCTATAAGTAGTAACCGGGCTTGTCCAACAAACGGTTCAGATTGTGGTTCGTTCCTCACACAATCTAACCTGTCATTCGTTAGGGCAATTTTGTTCATAGGGTTACCGCAATACCTACTAACGTGGCAATCACACTGAGAATTGCCAACATGTGTGACCTATGAATTGCATTCCAGCCGCCATCAGTAAGTCGATATATGTGCTTTTTTTTTTGAAATAACTCACCTTCTGGAAGACTTCCATCGGGTTTTAATTGTCCCGTTGGAACTGAATCATTAAGGATCTCAACCCAACCACGCATTAGACATGTTTGTATGTTTTCTAAATGCTCTTCTGAATCAGGAAGTGCCTTTTCGATAACCCATACATTGCCTGGTTGTAGTACAAGCGCGACACGCTGTTTAGACAACAGCTTTAGTGTTCTATAGATTGAGTATTCACGCTTCATTGTATTTTTGCCCTAACAGAGTAAATCACCGGTTCATCCGGAGCATTGATTTGTTGTGTCATATAGCAAGACCTGACCCCGTTCCTCCTACAGCTAAAGCCTAGGTTTCCTCACTGCCGCTATTCCTGAGGGAGTGGATTTTTAGTGCGGTGCCCTGGCTTGGCGAGAATTTCCACATAAAACGACTTGAGCTGCTGTTCTTCTGCTTTATCAATGAACTGGTTGAATTCAGACAGGTGAATTTCCTGGGAGTCTTCCGCAGTAGGACCGAATTTGCAGTCAAAATCCCAAAAATCAACACCTTCCGGTAATTTTTTGTTACGCTCTCTCTTGACGTACTTTTTGATATCGCGTTTGACCGCTTCAAAAAGTCTGTCGACTTTGATTTTCGGATGGGTTAATTGAAATGTTTTTTTCATGTTTATCCTTCTAAATTGTATTGAACAAAGGGCAAAATAGCACATCTGACGCAGATATTGAGCATAAATCCTTATTATTTTAAAAGTACCTAACGATTCTCTCGATACTGACGCTGCAGACCTTTGAGGAAATTGCGTAAAATCTGATCTTTACAGGCTCGGTAATGTTTATTGCTAGGCTTACGGAAAAATGCACTCAATTCATGTTTGCTAATGTGCATATCAACAAGATTGAGAATTTTCAATATATCCTCGGCTTGTAAATTTAAAGCAATTTTCAATTTCACCAAAACAATGTTGTTGGTTAGGCGCTTCTCCGGCTTGGCCGGTGGCCCTTCTTTTTTGCCGCGCATATCGTTAATCAGGCCATTGAGGAATATTGCCAACTGGCTGTCGCTACAGGCCTGAC
>JAGHCC010000087.1 GCA_021160685.1 Desulfobulbaceae bacterium
CCCTCTTTTCTACATTCCAACCAGTACGCCTATTGTGTTTTTGTAAACCTCTGTCCCGCTGATCCGATTCAGTAGCTGTGAAATTTTCTCTTCGTCTTCCGGCGGTACAATAAAATTTGACGCGGGCTCAGCAGTGAGCAGCCGGAATCTCGCCCGGTCTACCTTGTTTGCACCCTCACCCTGCCATTGCCGGCCGATATAACGACTCTGGGAGCTGAGTTCAAGCAAAATATCCATCATATTGCCCCAGTACTCTCCCTGTCCCACATGCTCGACAACCTGCATCATGACCGTATTCAGGGTAATAAGCCAGGATGGCTGTTCCGCCGAGTGATGAAGGTCGCATTGCACTGTGGAGCCAAAACATCTGCATGCAAACGGTCGAACCGGATAGATTGAGCAGCAGCCATTATCAAGAAAACAACATGGGTTGAAATCCCACCCCTCTCCCTTCACCTCTTTTTTTTCATGATAAAGTGCGGCAAGTCTATTCGGAGTATGAGGGGGATATATTTGGTTTCGCTTCGTTTCAGAATCTCATGCAGCTCTCCTATCCGATCCTGTTCTTTTAGAAACTCAATGATGATTTGCCCCTCGGTTGCCGTCATGGTTACACTTTGAGTGCAGCAGGTTGAGCAGCCTTTTTTGCAGGCAAACGTGAGATTAGCTGTTTCCTGTTCATAAATTTCAAACAGGGTTGTCATAATTTTTTCGCGAAGATTACCCATATGTGTCGTTCTATGATTTAAAAATTTTTCGTTGTACCCTGTCCAGTATCGTTGACGGTACAAGGCGGATTGCCAAAGCGATCAGAAAGGTTCCGATGGTCAAATCGTCCATCAGACCAAGAAAAGGAATTTGATCCGGTATGATATCAAGGGGGTAGATAAGATAAACAAGGCCAAGACCAAGCAGCAGTTTAACATACCACGGTGTGTCTCTGTCAAAGAGAATATGAAAATAGAAGCTTATTTTTTTGAAAAACTGATCCATGAACAATGGCCGGTGTCAGCCCTCGGGTAAAATGACCGCGCCCACCAGTTCACTGACTGATTTAATGTCATTGTCTCTAAGGTAATCATGGATCCCTGTCACGATTTCTCCGGTCACGGCAGGATTGATGAAGTTTGCCGTACCGATCTGTATGGCAGAAGCCCCGGCCAGGAGAAACTCTATGGCGTCCCGGGTCGAGCCGATGCCGCCTATGCCGATCACCGGCACACTTACCGCGTTTGCCGTCTGCCAGACCATGCGCAGGGCCACCGGTTTAATTGCCGGCCCTGAAAGGCCGCCAACCACATTAGCCAGTTTTGGCTTTCTCGTCTTCACATCAATTGCCAGGCCCAGCAGGGTATTGATCAACGAAACAGCATCAGCGCCGCCTTCTTCGGCCGCTCTGGCCATCAGGGTAATATCCGTCACGTTGGGTGAGAGTTTGATAATCAGGGGTAGATCCGTTTTTTTTCGAACCGCGCCTGTGACCTGATTGATCATTTTGGCATCCGTGCCGAACGCCACACCTCCTTTTTTTACATTGGGACAGGAGATATTGACCTCGATGGCCGAAACACCCTCTACGTCACTGAGCTGTTCGCAGAGGTGGCAGTAATCTTCAATGGTGTCGCCAAGGATATTGACGATGACGCTGGTGCGGTAGCGCCTCAGAACAACCATTTTCTCCTCGACAAATCTCTTCAGCCCGACATTTTCCAATCCTATAGCATTGAGCATGCCGCAGGAGGTTTCCACAATGCGTGGTGGAGGGTTGCCAGGTCGTGGTTCCAGAGAAATACCCTTGACAATGATGGCGCCAAGGGCTTGAAGATCGACAAAATCTTCATATTCCCGGCCATAGCCAAAGGTGCCTGAAGCAGTCATGACCGGATTTTTCAGGCGCAGATTGCCGATTTTAACTTTAAGATTCGGTTTTATTACAGACATACATCACTCGCTTTAAAAACAGGACCATCTATGCAGACATGCTTATATTCAAGCTTTGCGTTTCCCTGCACTGCACAGCCAAGGCAGGCTCCCATGCCGCAGGCCATGGTGGTTTCAAGGGAAACCTGGCATTCCCAATTCTTTTCCTCGCATCTTTTTGCCACGGCCCGCATCATTGGCGCGGGTCCACAGGTTATCACCGTCCACTCTCCTTCCATGTCCATCAGTTCCGTGACCAGGCCATGGTGTCCAGCCGATCCGTCATCGGTCGCTGTCCGAACTTTTAAGCCCCGCTTTCGAAAATCGTCCACAACAGGAAATTCCGCTGAGGTTCTGGCGCCAATCAAAACCAGAATTTCTTCCTCCTCGCGTCCCTGCCGAATCGCTTGTTGAGCAACAAAGAGAAGAGGCGCAATTCCCAATCCCCCCCCGACTATTGCCAGACTACCTTCCTCAGGGATGGTAAATCCATTACCCAGCGGGCCAACCAGATCTATTTCCTTCTCCTGCTTCGCCAGAATTTTTGTGCCCCTGCCCACAACCTTATAGAGAATGAAAACCCTTTTGCCATCAACCCGGTGAATGGAAAACGGTCTGCGCAGGATCGGGTCGTCAGAGGCCTCGGTTGCGGTTTTAACCATGACAAACTGACCCGCCTTGGCGGTTTCGGCAATTTCTTCCGCCTCAAAGGTCAAACGAAAAAGATTCGGCCCCACTTCTACATTTTCGAGGATCTTCGCCCTGGTCAGAAACTGATTCATTATTTTTCTCCGCTTCTGACTATCATTTTATGAAGTCGCTCAAGATCGTCAAGAGAGTAATACTCGATTTCAATTTTTCCCTTATCTCCATTTTGGACAATGCGGCTTTTTGTGCCCAGACAGGAAACGAAATCTTTTGTCAATGTTCGGCAATAGGAGGACGGGATGGGGGTTCGAATTGGTGCCGTCCTGCGCGGGACATTTTGCCTTTTTTTCTTTTTAACTAGCAGTTCGCTCTGACGGACGGAAAGGGCCTGTGTAACGATGATATTCCGTACTTCCTTCATGGCCTGCTCATCACCCAAGCTTAACAAGACCCGGCCGTGCCCAACGCTTAAAATCCCATTCATAATATCTTCTCTGGCAAACTCGGGCAGTTGCAGCAGTCGCATGGAATTTGCCACTGTGGAACGTTCCTTGCCGACTTTTCGAGCGATCTCCTCCTGGGTCAGGGAGAACTCACGGGCAAGACGTTGATAAGCTGTTGCTTCCTCTATGGGATTGAGGTTCTGCCTCTGAACGTTTTCAATCAAAGCCAGTTCCAGTCGATCCTCTTTTTCGGCCTCTCTGACGACAACGGGAACCTTGTCCAGCCCGGCTATTCTTGACGCCCGCAACCGTCTTTCACCGGCAATGAGCTGATAGCCTCCCGCTTTTTTTCTTCGTACAATAAGGGGCTGGAGCACGCCTTTGGCGCGAATTGATTCCGCAAGCTCCACGAGTCCTGATTCATCTATTTCCCGGCGTGGTTGATATGGGTTTGGCTCAATATTTACCACCGGGCAAAAAAAATAACTCTCCTGCACTATTTCGGACTGCGCTCCCCCATCGATATCCTCTATCGAATCCGGCAGCAACGCTCCCAGTCCTTTACCAAGTGGGCTTCCACTCATTGCCATAACTATTCCTTAACCTGTTTTTTAATAAATTCTCTACCAAGATTCATATAACTGATAGCCCCGGAAGACCTTTTATCGTAATCGATAACAGACATACCGTGGCTTGGACATTCACTCAGCCGAACATTACGGGGAATAACAGTGCTGTAAACCTTTTCTTTGAAATGCTGTTTGACTTCTTTGGCAACCTGATAGGTCAGCCTGTTCCGCCGATCGTACATCGTCAGAACTAGTCCCTCGATGTACAGACTGTTATTATACGAATTTTTCACCAGCCGAATTGTCCTGATCAGCTGACTTAATCCTTCCAGGGCAAAATATTCACATTGTAATGGGATGATGACGGAGTCAGCTGCAGTCAAGGCATTCAAGGTCAGCAGACCAAGAGACGGCGGGCAGTCAATGATGATAAATTCGTACGAATCAAGCAAGGGTTCCAGCATCATGCTGAGATACCTTTCTCGCCGCTCGGCCATCATTAATTCAACTTCAACACCAATCAGGTCAACGTGAGTCGGCAGGATATCAAGCGTTTTATAGCCAGCCACGCTACGAATGGACTTTGCCACCTGATCTTTGTCCATATAACAATGATACAGATGTTTCCCCATATTGGGAGAGTTGACACCAAGTCCGCTGGAGGCATTGCCCTGGGGGTCAGAGTCAACCACCAAAACCCTCTTGCCCAGCCTGGCCAAGGCGGCGGATAAATTTATTGTTGTTGTTGTCTTGCCAACACCGCCTTTCTGGTTAGCAAGCGCTATGGTCTTTCCCTTCACGATATTTTCTTGGTCTTTTTTAAAGTAGATCAGTTTTTTAAAACTTAAACGAATTTTTTATTCTGCTATCTTTTACAACGATGCGCCCTCTTTTGGCAACCGCAAAATATATTTTCGGCAAGATATGACGATTTACAAATTCATTTTGACCTTGATTTTCCCAGTGAAAGGCGTTCTTTTTCTTTTTATCACCACAACCGGGAGTGAAGATTCCGGTCTCCATTTCAAAGTAACATTTCCCCTCCCCCTTTCTCTGCGGAGGGTAGGCGTAGACTCCGGCAGGGCCGGGGTGTGGGGTGTTACAAAGAATCGTGGCAACCCCGACCTGGTATTTATGAATTACATGAGTGGGCAATTCTATCTTGTCGCACTGACCCCTGCAGATGTTTCACGTGAAACAAAATCAATTAAAAACGTATTTTCAAGAAGTTAGCAAAGAAACGATCAGCTCGGAGGTGCGCACCATGTCGTCTAAACGAATGGTCTCATGGGTCGTGTGAACATCAGACATTCCAATGCCTAGAATGGCTGTCTCAAGGCCATAACTATTGAGAATGTTCGCGTCGCTACCACCTCCGGCGCGGATAAAAGGAATATGGCGGGAAAGAGCAGAGGAGGCGCAGTTAATGCGGCGCAGAACGGACGAATCGGGATGAAGATTCAATAAGGGATATTGGTCAGGAGTGTGAAATGACAGGGTTGGGGGTTGCTTGATCCCTTCGGGAACAGGCCATTGCTCGACGACCTGCAAAAAGGTTCGCTCGATCTCCTCAATGTGTTTTTGTAGCTTGCTCTCTGAATGGCTCCGCACTTCGCCTCGCAGTTCAACATGATCAGGAATAATATTGGTGGCTGTACCACCGGAGATCAAACCTATATTGGCGGTGCTTTCATCATCAAGAAGGCCAAGTTGCAGTTTGCCCACAGCCTGAGCGGCAATCTGAATGGCGCTGATACCCTGTTCCGGATGCAGACCGGCATGGGCTGCGAGCCCGGATATTTTGGCAACTACATATTTAGCTGCAGGTGCGCCGGTGATTGCCACATCAATTCCGGTTGAGTCCAGGGCATAACCTATTTTAGCAGAGAGCAGATCGGCGTCGAAGGCCTTGGCGCCCAAAAGCCCGATCTCCTCACATGTGGTAAAGAGAAATTCAACCGGTCCGAAAGGAACTTCGTTGTCCAGCAAAGTCTGCATTGCCTCAATGAGAATGGCAAGGCCACCCTTATCGTCGCCGCCGAGAACTGTTTCACCCCGGCTTGAAAACAGACCGTCTTTAAAACGAACCTTCACCCCCTCACAGGGAGAGATCACATCCATATGACAGTTAAAAAAAATTGGCTCCAAAGGGAGTCCCCTGCCCTTGAAGCGGATGATCAGGTTGCCGCAGTCAGATCCGGTCAATGCGGCAGATTCATCTTCAATAATCTCGTCCGCACCCATGCGCCTGAAAAGTTTTTTGAGATGATTGGCAAGCCTGCCTTCTTTTCGGGCCGGACTGTCAATTTCACAGAGGGAAATAAAGGTTGAGGCCAGCCTGTCAGGATTAATCAGCATTTTCTAAGGCAGCCTCCTAGCCTATGGCGCCGACAGACTGGTCCAAGGAAACCTCCATGGCCCGAACCGGACAGACGGCGACACATAAGCCGCAACCCGTACATTTGTCCGGATCAAAGAGAACAGCCATGTCGGGTCGGTGAATATGAAGGGCCGCAGTGGGGCAGATTCCAGTGCAGGCCCCGCACTCGAAGCATTTTTCATCATCGCGCCGAATGATGGTTGACAATCTTTCGATGGTAACGCCAAAGCTTTTCAGGTAAGCAATAGCCTCTTTGACATTGGATTTATGTCCCATAAGTTCAAGAATCATTATTCCATCATGATGGGGAAGTATTGTGGCCTTAAGAATATTAAACTCGACGTCATACTGCTTCACAAGCTTGCAGATGATGGGAAGATCGCTGGTTTCTTTTGGAAACCGTAAAACAAATAAACGGACGTACACGTCATAACCTCTGGTTTAGCGAATTTTTTTAATTTTTTGAAGAGTAGGATTTTACCAAAATTTCCTAAATGAGTAAACGGACATTCAGCTAACGCGCCTTAATTTCACCCTTCAACAATTTCTTCAAACCTTCAAGAGTCCCCTTCCACATGGCATCTTCGCCAGCCATAATGGCAACAATGACGTTCTTTTCGACACTGACCTCAACAACCAGCTCTTCTTCACCGATTTTGAAAACCGCCTCACCCCAACGCTCGGCGGGCATACCGGTTGTTTCACATTCATAATCCGTGCGCAATTCTCCGGTCATTCGTATTTCAGACATGATTTACTCCTTTAATTTATTTTCATTTTTCTGAGGGAAAATTTTTCCAGGATTCAGAATATTTTTCGGGTCAAAAAGGTTCTTGATCTGCTGCATGGTTTCGAGAGTCGTGGGACTCAGTTCCAAGGAAAGATAATCAGCCTTGGTAAGGCCGATACCATGCTCGCCGGACAGGGTTCCGCCCAGGCGGATAACCTCAATAAAAAGTGATTTTTTTGCGGCCCGGCCCTGCGTAAGTTCAGCCTGATTTGCTCGGTCCAGCATGATATTGACGTGAATATTGCCGTCACCGGCATGGCCAAAGGTAAAGATCGTCAAATCATGCTTTTGGGCAAGCTTTTCGGTATAAGTCACGAGGTCGGGAATACGGCTGCGGGGAACAACAACATCCTCGCTGATTTTATTCGGCTTAATTTGAAAGGCAGCTGGTGAAATTGAACGCCGTGCCTTCCAGAGACGATCCACATCTTCTTTGGAGTCTGCATCTTTAACAGCCAGCAGGTTTTCCTGACCATCAAGGAATTTTTTTAATTTTTGCGCCTGGGTAGCAACAGAAAGTTCATCACCATCGACCTCAATCAAGAGCAGGGCTTCTGTGGAATCCGGCAGGGAAAAAGGCAGCAGATCCTTAACAATACCAAGAGCTGTCCTGTCCATGTACTCCAGAGTGCAGGGCTGATGGGAGGCCAAAATACGGCAGACAAGGGCTGTTGCCTGATGGAGGCTGCGGCTTAACACCAGAAAAGTCTTCTTTGCCGTTGGCTTGGCCAGCACTCGCAAGATTATTTTGGTGATAATCCCCAACGTTCCTTCGGAACCGACAAAAAGACGAGTCAAATCGTAGCCCACGACACCCTTGGCAGTTCGGACCCCGGTGTTAATGATTCGACCGTCCGGAAGAACAACCTCAAGTCCAAGAACATAATCGCGGGTCACTCCGTATTTAACCGCGCTGGGGCCACCGGCGCATTCGGCCACATTGCCGCCAATGGTGCAAAATTTAAGACTGGCGGGATCAGGAGGATAGAACAACCCTTTCTGAGTCAATTCCGCCTGAAGCCGGCCGTTCACCACTCCGGGTTCCACCACGGCAATCTGGTTGTCCGTATCGATTTCAAGGATATGATTCATGCGGCTCAAGGCCATGACAAGACCGCCCGCCACGGGCAGGGCCCCACCGGTCATGCCGGTCCCCGCACCCCGCACAACAACGGGAAAAGCTTCCTCGCTGGCAAGCCGCATAATTGCGCTGATCGTTTCAACTGTTTTTGGAAAGGCGACCGCTGCAGGCAAATACTCCCGTCCCGTCCCGTCATACGAATAACAGAGAAGTTCTTCAGGCGCGGTGGTGCACTGGTCGGGACCGACAATTTTTTCTATTTTCTTGATAATCTCGTTTTTCACTGAGATAACTCTGACCCTGACAAGTAACCGTTCACCAAGGCTACATATTTAC
>JAGHCC010000404.1 GCA_021160685.1 Desulfobulbaceae bacterium
TCATGAGCATGTCAGTTTTAAGTTCATGCTGTTGACCATCCAGGGTGGTGATTGTTTCCCCTGGCGCGGCCTTGCGAACAACAATTTTACCACCGGTCAGTTTTTTAAAATCAAAGGCATGCAGGGGTTGGCCTGTCTCCAACATGACGAAATTCGTTATGTCGACGATATTGTTGATGGGCCGTAATCCGATAGCCAGAAGGCGTTTCTGCAGCCACCAGGGCGAAGGGCAGACCTTAACTCCTGTCAACAGCCTGGCCGCGTAACGGGGACAATCTTCCACTGCTTGAACATCAACTGAAAAAGGAAGTCCCTGGCCTGTAAGTCGAGGCAGTTCGGCATGATCGACGGGCTGTTTTAAACGACTGTTACAAAATCCGGCAACTTCGCGGCCAATGCCGATAACGCTGGCGCAGTCGGGCCGGTTGGGCGTTAAATCAACATCAATCAGAATATCTTCGAGATTCAGTGCCTGGACAATATTCTCTCCATGGGTCAGATCCTGTGGCAGTTCCATGATGCCTTCATGATCGTCACTGATGCCAAGATCACGGGCTGAACACAGCATTCCCTCGGAAACCTGACCTCGGATTTTCCCTTTTTTTATTTTCAGGCCTCCGGGAAGAACGGCTCCGGGCAGGGCAAGGGGTGACAGCATGCCGGCTTTCGCGTTTGGCGCGCCGCAGACTATCTGTTTTTTTTCATCACCAACAGCCACATCACATAAGACCAGTCGGTCTGCATCAGGATGAGAACGAACCTCAAGGATCTGGGCAACATGGACTTTATTCAATTCTTGGGAAAGGTTCTCAACAGAATCAACCTCAAGTCCGGCCATAGTAAGACGATCAGCCAGTTCGGCAACTGTCATCTTGACATCAACATATTGTTTTAACCAGTCGAGAGTAAATTTCATTATTTATTTAAAGTGAAAGGGCGGCGGATGAAAAGAAAATATCAAAATTGCGTGAGAAAGCGAAGATCATTTTCATAATAAAGACGAATATCATTAATTCCGTATTTCAGCATGGCAATACGCTCGATCCCGAGGCCGAAGGCAAAACCACTGAATTCTTCGGAATCATAACCTACGCGATGAAAAACTTCCGGATCAATGAGACCTGCGCCAAGAATTTCCAGCCAACCAGTATGCTTACAGACCCTGCATCCCTTGCCGTGGCAGATCACACAACCGATGTCAATTTCAGCGCTCGGTTCGGTAAAGGGGAAAAAACTGGGTCTAAAACGAATGGGTGTTTTGCTGTCAAACATCTTGGCCACAAAGACGCTTAAAACGCCTTTGAGGTCGGCAAAGGAGATTTTACGATCAACGAGAAATCCTTCAACCTGATGAAACATGGGAGTATGGGTGATATCGGAATCACAACGGTACACCTTTCCCGGCGCAATCACTCGCAGGGGAGGGCGCTCTTTTTCCATGATTCGGGCCTGCATGGGAGATGTGTGAGTCCGGAGAAGAACTTTGTCATCTACATAAAATGTATCATGCATATCCCGGGCGGGGTGATGGGGCGGAATGTTCAGCGCTTCAAAATTGTAAAAGTCCGTCTCAACATCAGGACCCTCGGCAACCGCAAAACCAAGTCCTTCAAAAATTCCACAAACCTCGTCCATAATCTGGCTAACAGGGTGGAGTTTTCCAAAAGGAACATGCCGGCCGGGAAGGGTACTATCAATACCGGTCATTTGGGTCGTCAGTGTCTGAGAGTCAAGAGCTGCAAGCTGAGCGGAAAAATCGCTTTCCAGATCCTTTTTGATCTGATTGGCAAGTTTTCCGATTCGGGGTCGGTCCTCTTTAGAAACCTGACCCAACTTGCGCATTACAGCTGAAAAAAGACCTTTCCTGCCCAGATATTTGACCCGAAAGTCTTCGAGTCCGCTCTTGTTCTCGACAGCGGCAAGGGCTGTAGAGGCCTCATTTTTTAGGCCTAGAAGTTCATCTTCCATGTTAAAAATGAATCGTAGAGAAGGAAATCAGGCTTTAAGAGGCAAGTTTAACAACTGCGGAAAAGGCCTGTGGGTCGAGAATGGCCATATTAGACAGCACTTTGCGGTCAAGCTCCACGCTCGCTTTTTTTAAGCCACCCATCAAACGGCTGTAGGACGTGTTGTTTGCCTTGGCCGCCGCAGCGATGCGAACAATCCACAAACGACGAAAATCACGTTTTTTAGTACGACGGTCCCGGTAGGCATAACAGAGGGCACGATCAACCGCCTCGGTCGCGGTACGAAAAAGACGATGCCGCCCGCCACGAAAACCTTTTGCAAGTTTTAAAACTCTATTTCTTCTGCGGCGTGCTTTAAAACCGCGTCTAACTCTGGGCATTTTAAACTCCTTAAATTATTTAAAAATTCTGCGATATCCGTCTACTTTCTAGGCGTAAGGCAGAATTCTTTTGATTCCCTTAACATTACTTGGATCGACAAGGCCGGATTTCCGCAGGTTTCTTTTTCTCTTAGTGCTCTTCTTAGTGAGGATATGGCTGCTGTAAGCCTTGTTTCGCGTCAGCTTGCCGGTGCCAGTGGTTTTAAAA
>JAGHCC010000464.1 GCA_021160685.1 Desulfobulbaceae bacterium
GAAATTCCATTTATCCTATCTTAAGTTATACACTCTTTAGTCCCTTAGGAATTATTTTCGTATTATTTGTGGCAAGAAATTTAAAAACTTCTTTGAAATAAACAAATTGCCACTACTGTTAAGGGACTTATCCTGAAAAACCTGATGTCTTATTCCACTTTAGTGGGTTAGGAGGGCCTATGCTTCATTTTTTGATTATCCTTAAAGTTTGGCCTGTCTTTCGTGTAACTTGCATTCTCCACACTAATCTGCAAATAGATAAAAAGGCGAAAAGCGTTAATGTTTTCCCCATCTGCGAGGGAGCACGAGCTTTTTATGGCTTTTAGAAAATTGATGTCTTTCCATATAGTTAAAAGAGTCAAAAGTAACTTCTCAATAAGTGGTGGCATACCGACAACCTCCCCCTTTATTAAAGGGGGATTGAGGGGGATTTTTTTAGGTTGCCACCATTTATTGAGAAGTTACAGTCAAAAAAACATTTTAGGAGGTGTTTTATGAAAGGAAGAGGCGGTAGTATTCTGGCATTGGGGCTGGGTTTTGGGATTCTGTGCTCCACCCAGGCGGTCCAGGGAGCGGAAATGGGCTCTTTTACGTACAAGGATTTTAAAAAACCCACCTATTGCGGCGGTTGCCACAAGGCGATTTTTCAGGAGTGGAAGCAGAGTCTGATGTCCCAGTCTTTCACCCATGAATGGGACGAGATTGAGTATTTCAAGCTGGCGCTGCCCCATTCGCAGAAATTAGAGAAGGTGTCAGGAGTCAAGGCCGGTTGCATCGGCTGCCACAGTCCCCTTGCCTTTTTGTCAGGGGATATTCCCCCGCAAGACGTTGCAGCGGGCACTCGTGCCAATGAGGGCGTAAGCTGTGAGGTCTGTCATCATATTACCGGCAGTACAGAAGCCGAACCTTTCAATTTCAGTTTCATCATTGAACCGGGAAAAACAATGCAGGGGCCCCGGCCCGATGCCAAATCCCCGGTTCACGGGGTTGATTTTTCGGAATTCACCGGCAGCTCCGAACTCTGCGCTACCTGCCATGACGAACAGAGCCCTTACGGCGCCTGGGTGAAATCCACCTACCGGGAATGGAAAGCAGGCCCTTATGCGAAAGAGGGCACTCGCTGCCAGGATTGCCATATGTACGATGCGCCAGGCAAAGCTGCCAGGGGCGCCAAGGCCAGGGAGGATATTGCCCACCATGTTTTTCACGGCTCTCATTTTGCCAGTAAACTGGCTGGCGCCATCGACTTGGCCCTCTATACTGGAAAAACCTCTGTCTCTGCGGGTGACACCCTGGGACTGAGGGCGGAACTTTTTAACGGCAAAGCCGGTCATTACGTGCCGTCGGGTTCAACTGAAGAGCGGATGCTCTGGCTTGAGATGCGGGGAACTGATTCGGCCGGTAAGTCATTTAACATTCCGGTGGAGCCAAAAGGCTTCTCGGGAGAGGAATATACTATTGCCGACTCTGGGGCTCTGGCGTACCAGGCCATGGGAGAAATAATGGAGGTTAAAGACTGGAAGGGCATCAGCCGAGACGGCAATGTTCCCGACGGCTCCAGGATTTTCCGCCGGCCTTTCTTTGATCCCGAGGGCAGGATGACGATCTGCCAATGGTACACTGCAGAGAATACCAATATTGATTACCGGATAGGACCCAGAGAAATGAAGATTGAAAGATATAGATGGGTTGTTCCCACAGAAGCAGCGGCTGGGCCAATGACGATTGAGGCTCAACTCTTTTACAGCCAGGTTCCCAGTTCCGTGGGAGAGTACATGGGCCTTCCGGCCACGGAATATGCGCCCATCAAGGTGAACGAAGCAACTCTGACCATCGATATTAAGTAGTAATTTTTTCGGCAGCCGGAATTGCTGTCAAAAATAGGGCCGGTCATTAAAAAAATGTAACAGTTCACCAAGGGCTTAAACCTTGGTAAACTACAGAGCTGTAAGGGTTTACCAGTGCCTTAGATTTGTTCGTTTGGGACTTCGAGCTATAGCCCCCCTATGTGAGAAGGCCAAAACGGGCGAAGATGAGGTGCTGGTGAACTCTTACAAAAAAAATTGATGGCCTGCCCACTCCTTTCCCAAACCGGCAAAAGTTTATTGCCTGCCATTTTGTAGTATTGATTGCAATCGGCCGTTATTCCCATCAGGGACTGTAACCAAATTTTCAAGGAGGCTGCAGATGGACAAAAAAATACTTTCCGATCATGATCTTCCCGACAACGCTTCTCCGACCGAAACAGACTCCGCCGATCAGGACAGGCGGGTTTCTTAAGAAAGCAGGCGCCATCGCAGTGCTTACTGCTGCCGGCATTGAAATGCCTTTTGGTGATAAAATGCCCGAGGGGTACCGACCCCTGGCCCTGGCCGATACCGGCAAAATTCACTCCATAACGGACAAACACCCTGACATGCGGGTGCTGAATGACAAGCCACTCAACATGGAAACTCCGGCCCATCTTTTAGATGACGAGGTGACTCCGGCTGACAGGATGTTTGTCAGAAATAACGGAATCCCACCCGAAAATCCCGATGCTGACAGCTGGGCACTGACCATTGACGGCGAATCCGCCAAAAAGCAGGTGACTCTGTCGCTTAAGGATCTCAAGAGCAAATTCAAGCATCACACCTATCATCTCCAGCTCGAGTGCGGCGGCAACGGCCGCAGTGAGTTTTATCCGTCGGCCAAGGGCAACCAGTGGAGCCTCGGGGCAATATCCTGCGCCCTGTGGACCGGTGTCAGGCTCCGGGATGTGCTCGAATATGCCGGGATTAAAGAGAATGCCGTTTACATCGGCTATTATGGCACTGACACACATTTGAGCGGCGACCCGGACAAAGTGGTTATCTCCCGTGGAGTGCCCATCCACAAGGCCCTGGAGGATGAATCACTGATCGCCTTTCAGATGAACGGCAAAGACATTCCCCTGTTGCACGGCTATCCCCTGCGGCTGGTCACCGGAGGCTGGCCCGCCTCAACCTCGGGCAAGTGGCTGAAGAGAATTGCCATCAGAGATAAGGTCCACGATGGGCCGAAGATGACCGGTTATTCCTATCGGGTACCGTGTAAAAAGGTGGCCCCGGGAGAAAAGGTGGCCAAAAAGGACATGTGTATTATCGAGTCCATGCCGGTGAAGTCACTTATTACCTCTCCAGTGTCCGGAACCACACAGAAACCTGGTCAGGCCTTTGAGGTGAGGGGTCAGGCCTGGGCCGGGGACCTGGAAGTGGCCCGCATGGATATCTCATATGATTTTGGTTCGACATGGATGAAATGTGATCTGAAGAAACCGAGAAACAGGCTGGCCTGGCAACGCTGGGCCGCCAGTGTGGCTCTGCCTGAGACCGGATATTATGAAATCTGGGCCAGGGCAACGGATTCCCAGGGCAGGATGCAGCCCATGATCGTGCCTGGCTGGAACCCCAGAGGCTATTTGAACAACGCCTGCCACAGAATTGCTGTGAAGGCGGGATAGACCCGTTCGTGAAATGAGCTATATTTTTACATAGATGGTAAGCGGGTCAATTACGAATTACGAATTTTAAGGAAGTTATCCGATAAGAAAATACCGACGATTCGTAATTCGTAATTCGTAATTTCACATTGGTGTCTTTGGAGGTTTGTCATGAAACAAAACAATTTTTTTATCACCATCCTGATTTTTTTCTATTTTTTGGGAATCGCAGGGTTCTCCTTTGCGGCTGAGAAAGACAGTGAAACCGGCCTGATCATGGAAAAAGGCTATGAAACGGTTAAGGAAACCTGCACCGTTTGTCATACTGCCCAGCTTATTACCCAGAACAGGGCGGATAGGACGGGCTGGCTCGAAATGATTCGCTGGATGCAGGAAAAACAGGGGCTGTGGGAGCTTGAGCCTGAAATAGAGAAGGATATACTTGACTATCTGTCCACCAATTACGGCCCCTTGAAATCTTTCAGAAGACCGCCACTCGACGTGGAGTGGAAATGAAAAGATTGTGTCGGTTTCATGCCCGACCATGATACTTTTCTGCTTTGTTCGTAGCTTCTTCAATATTGATGAACACGTAACAACTTAAAATTCAACGCAAAAGACGCAAGGGACGCAAGGGACGCAAACGTAACAATTTTTAAAATAAATACTTTTGCGCCTTTCGCGTCTTTTGCGTTGAAAAATAGTTTTTACGAATCTATCAATATACGAACATAACAATTATGTCATTGGATGTTTGGCCTTACCTTCAGCCTTCGTAACTTCTCAATAAGTGGTGGCAACCTAAAAAAAATCCCCCTCAATCCCCCTTTAATAAAGGGGGAGGTTGTCGGTATGCCACCATTTATTGAAAAGTTGCCAGCCTTCAGCCTAACCACCTGAAAAGTTACATAAATCCCCTGTGAATGAGCTTTGCGCACATGCACAGGAGGATTATGCCGAACAGGACGCGGATGGTTTTGCCCTTCAGTTTTTCAACCATAATGCGTGAACCGATCTGGCCGCCGGCAAAAGAGCAGATTGAGGCAAGAATAATAAACTGCCAGTCAAGCGTGGCAGTGGCGGCATGGGCGATAAATCCTGAAAAGGAAGAAAAACAGACAATGAAAATGGAAGAGGCTGCCGCAACCTTGGTCGGAACCTTAAGCATATAAATCAGCAGAGGTACGACAAACACCCCGCCGCCGATCCCGAGAAGCCCCCCCATAAAACCGATGAGAAAGCCGATCCCGCCGCCTCCAATGATTCTCATTTGCCAGCTGACGGCTGCGCCCTGGCTTTGACCCTTTTTGGCAAACAGCATCCGCATTGCTGCCAGGAAGAGGACTGCGGCCAGGATGCCGAGAAAGACAGACATATTGACCCGTTGGGTCATCATCGCTCCCATTGGCGCGCCAATCAGCGAGGTTGCCACCAGAGGGATTGACACGGAGTAGTCCACCATTTTTTTCCGCATATAGACAATGAGGGCGGAAAGAGCGGCGATGCCGTTTAAAAAAAGTGAAGCCGCGACAGCTGTGGAGATCGGGAAGCCGATCAGGACAAAGAGGGGAGAAAAGATCAGTCCTCCACCGAGACCGATCATGGTTAAAAGCAATGATGAGCCGAATATTATCGGTAGAAGAATAAAGAGATTCATGTAATTATACCTGGGCCTTGAGGTAGACCCTGATTGGTGCCGGGTAGCCTTCCACTGTCAGTTCAGGATTATCCGGATCAATAAAATCCGTGTAGGATTCAAAAGTCATCCAGTCGGTTCTTCGCTGTTCACTCCTGTTCATCCCATGTTCAAAAAAGATTTCCACCTCTCGAAACCCTACCCTGGTCATCCAGTTGCGCAGGCAGCTTGCTGTCGGGACAAAGTAGGTGCCAGGCACTTTGGCATAGCGTTTTTCCGGAAACAGGGCCACGGGTTCCTTGCCGGGAATGGCCTGGGATTCGACAATCAGGGTGGAACCCGGTTTCATGGCTTTTTTGATGTCACGCAGCATATCAACGGGTGAGGAACGATGGTAGATGATACCCATCAGAAAGATGATGTCAAAGGATTTTTCAAAAAGGCTGATCTGTTCAACACCCAGCGGTTCCATCTGCAGGTTGTCAACCCCGGCAAAATCATTTAGAAGCCGGAATGTGAAATAATGGTGCAGATAAGGTTCAAAGCCGAGAACCAGGGCTGGATTATGTTGGGCCATGCGAAACATGTAATAGCCGTTGCTGGCCCCGATATCGGCAATGACCTTGCCCTCAAGGTCGGGCAGGGCGGGCAGCGCCCGACGCCATTTCCGGTTGCTGCGCCATTCCGCGTCAACATCAATATCGAAAATTGAAAACGGGCCTTTGCGCCAGGGCATGAGAGAACGCAGCACCTTTTTCAGCGTAGCGAGTTCGCCGGATTCAAGTTCCTCTGCCTTGCCGATCTGCACCACGTCACCAGCGAAATCAAGATGGCCGGCCCTGAGATGGTGGACGGATTCAAGGAGTTTACGGTAGACAAGAACCCCTTTTTTATCACTGGCCAGCAATTTTTCTTTTTCCGCCCGGAGTTTTCCAATCTCCTCCTTGTGAGCGTTCGGCATGAAGTCGAGGTAGTCGTTCATTTTATTTAGGACTAATAGTTCAAAGGGTCAAAGGGTCAAAGGAGGTTGGATGATAGCTTATATCCATCAGCGAAGAGCAAAAGGTCATCAGCCAATTTATTTGACAGCCAGAAAGGAGCTGAAATTAAACCACTGGAAAAATGGCTCTACAGTGGAAAAACCAGCCTGGCGCAGCATCCTGATATTTTCGTCCAATGAAAAGGGGATAAGAACATTTTCCAGGGCCTCCCGTTTTCGGGTGATTTCAATTTCGGAATAGCCCTGGCTTTTTTTGAAATTAAGATAAAAATCAATGAAGGAGCGGTTAATTTTCGAGTCGTGGAAGATGATTTTCTCGCTGACGATCATCACGCCGCCGGGACGCAGGGCCTGGTAGAGTTTGGCTGTCAACTGCTGCCGGTCCATGGGGCGGACGAACTGCAAGGTGTAATTGAGCAGAAATGCGCCCACGTCTTTAACATCAAGATCCAGGATGTCTTTTTCTTCGAAACTGACTCTATCCTGTTTGCCGAACATTTCGGCTTTTAAAGCAGCCTTTTTGATCATGGCCCGGGAGTTGTCTATTCCGGTAAAGCGCAGCTCCAGCGTCTCAAGATATCTGGCCAGTTCAAGCAGGGTCGAGCCGGTGGAGCAGCCGAGATCAATAACGAGATCATTTTTCTGGAGAAATGCGGTGAGAATATGACTGCACATGTCGATGACCTGGCGGTAACAGGGAACCGAGCGGGCCAGCATATCATCAAAAACCTCGGCAACACGATGGTTGAAGCTGAAATCGTTGCGGCCGGATTTTTGCTCGAAAAGATTATCCCTGGTCATCCTTACTTTTTAAGATCGGCAAGACATTTCCGCAAAGCCCTTTCATGGGCGTGGCCGGCAAAATGGAGGGGGCTTTCACTGCTCACCGGATCAAAACTGCTTGGGTCGGCCAGGCAGAGAAATTGAAGTTCGCAGGCAATGTGTTCCAGGGCCTCTTCCTCTGTCAAGCCGATGAGTTTGGGGATAATCTGCCAAGTGGCGCCGCAGGAGGCGCCGCGCAGGACTTTGAGTTCCTTGATGCGATTGTTTTCAACCTTGGCGCTGAATTCAGGAACGCCAAACTGTTCGCCATAGGCGCCTAGACCTTTGAGGCGACCAAGGCCACAGCAGGTGAAAGGAGTGATGGCTCCCAAAGCTTTTTTGCCGGAGGCAATAACGGGAATTTTTTTGGCCTTGCAGATGGAAACCAGATAATCAAGCAGGTCGGGATGTTTAAGAAAGGAGATGACCAAGTCGGCGCTGAAGTCGCCCGAGATAAATTCCTCGGGCTCATCAATCAGTTCAGGGAGGAATTCATCAATGTTGATGATCCGGGTAATTTCAATTTGCCGGCCATAATCGCGAATGCCCTGGACTTTGGCCTCGCCTGATCCCCGTTCCTGAAAGACGACAATTTTGGTGATCGGGTCTTCTCCCGGCTGTTTCATAATAATATTGGTTGGGCCGGCTGGTTTGGCCAGTTTTGTTTCAACAGTTCAACGAATGAAATCGGTTCAACAAGTTTTAGTGTAACTTCAATAAATGGCGGCAACCTGTAAACAAATCCCCCTCAATCCCCCTTTAATAAAGGGGGAGGTTGTCGGTAGGCCACCACTTATTGAGAAGTTCCATTTTAGTGAGTCATGTGGCTGAATTCATTCTCAAAACCAGCCCCGAAGGTTTGATTGAGATCCATCAGCATGGCAGCCTTGGCAGATTCCACCTTTTCATAAGGAACGCCCAGCAGCAAGGCAATGTCGTCAATCCCCCGACCTTTGCCGAAGTGATACTCGGCAATGATCATCTGCAGAAAATCATCAATAATAATTGATTTCAAAGCCTGTTCAACAGCAGAAAGAACCTGGCAAGCCTGTTCCAGAGTTTTACCCTTGGCCAGTTCTTCCTCGAGTTTTTTAATTGCACCCTCATACAGAGTGTCATCTTCTAGAAAATCGATATTTTCATGATCGGGTAACCAAGAAGCCATTCAAGATCTCCGTTTTGATATATTTTCAATAGCCAAAGGTTTAATGAGGTGACGCTCTGACTTTTATATTTAAAGATTAACTGTTCAAATATGCACCTGAATAGTTACCTTTAAAGATTAACAAATCAGCGCAAGAAACGATAGCAGAAAATACAGGGATATCCAAGATGAAATTAATTCTTTTTCGAATTGAAAATTTCCCAAAAGTTACGAATTGACCACAGTTGAATTGGTAACTAATTGTAATAAGAGTATTTTTTAGTTATCTCAGTGTTCTCTGTGGTGAGGAAAAGACTTTTGACGGGAGCAGCAAGAAACGCATCCTGAAAAATATGGATCATGGTAATGAAATGATTTGACAGGGTTACTATGCGGGTTAATGTGAAAATGCAAGAAAAACGAATCCGAAATTCGAAAGGAAAGGAGGGTGAATGATGAGTACTTGGTTTGTCGCTGTTAACGGTCAGTCAACTGGGCCTTACTCCGATGAACAGATCGTCAACAATCTGGCGGCGGGACTCTATACCCGTGAGACCCAGGTTTGGCAGGAGGGTTATGCCGACTGGCAACCCATCGGCCATGTTCCGGAGTTGCGCGGGGCGTCCGGTTCTCAACAATCATCCGTGGCGTCTCCCCCTGACTTGTCAGGCCGGATGGCCCATGAAATTGATTATGAAATCTTCGGTCACGAGATGCAGTTTGTCGAGATTGAACTCGACCAGGGAGAAAGCGCAGTTGCCGAGGCCGGCGCCATGATGTACATGGATGACGGTATCGTCATGGAGACGGTTTTTGGCGATGGCAGCGGTTCGTCTCAGTCCGGCGGTTTTATGGATAAGCTGCTTGGTGCCGGAAAAAGGCTCATCACCGGCGAGAGTCTTTTTTGTACGGTTTTTACCAGCCAGTTTCCCGGCAAAACAAGGGTTGCTTTCTCCTCGCCTTATCCCGGCAAAATCATTCCTCTTGATCTGAAAGACTACGGCGGTATGGTGATCTGCCAGAAAGACGCCTTTCTCTGCGCCGCCAAGGGCGTTTCCATCGGCGTTCATTTTCAAAAAAAGATCGGCACAGCCCTGTTTGGCGGTGAAGGATTTATCATGCAGAAGCTGGAGGGTGATGGTCATGTTTTTATCCATGCCGGTGGGATGATTATCGAGAAAGAACTTGCCGCCGGTGAAACATTGCGGGTGGATACAGGCTGTCTGGCGGCACTGACGCAAACCGTTAATTATGATATTCAGACCGTCGGCGGGATCAAGTCTTCCATTTTTGGCGGCGAGGGTTTTTTCTTTGCCGTGCTTACGGGGCCGGGCCATGTTTGGCTGCAGTCTCTGCCTTTTTCCAGGTTGTCCGGCAAAATTCTCCAGGCCGCTCCCCAGACTGGTGGCCGGAGTCAGGGCGAAGGGTCGGTGATTGGCGGTATCGGCAACCTGTTTAAGGATTGAAAAGACAGCCGTGACATTTTTTTCTGATACAGTCAGAGGGTTAAAAAGGAAACTGCCATGATGACCCATGCTCATGTGAGAGGCGAGACCGGCAAGAACAAGAGAGTTGCCCTGGTGGTGGAACACAACCCATC
>JAGHCC010000424.1 GCA_021160685.1 Desulfobulbaceae bacterium
ACATCATGAAGGTTCCTCCTCGATCCGCTCCCAGAACTCATGCTCATCCATTGATACGGAAGAGGCAAGGGCAACAAAAAGCAGTGCGATGAAACAGACAAACCCAAAATCATAATGAATATGGGCGATGTGGTGCAGCTTGATAATTGCAACCAGAATGCCGAGCATATACACTTCGAGCATACCCCATTCATCAAGATGCTTGTAGCAGCGCATAAAGAGGGGGAGGTCATGGGGATAACGCTTCAACTTGAGATGCAGGGAGACATAAAAAAGAAGGGAGAGCTTAATAAGCGGGAAGGCAAAACTTGTCAGGCCAACCATCAAAGCGACAAAGAAATAGCCACTTTTATAGACGACCTGTATAGCATCAAAAATTGACCCGGCCTGCTTAAACCCCATGGTGTCGAGAGTCATGATGGGCAAAAAAACTGCCGGAATAAAGAAAATAAGTCCGGTAAGAGCAAGGGCAAGGGTTTTGTCAACCGAATTCCTTTTCGGAGCGTAAAGAACATGCCCGCAGCGCGGGCAGCACGCCTTCCGGCCAGGCTCTAAATGCTTATGCTCAAGGAGCAGGTCACAGTCAGGGCAGGCCAGAAGGTCATTAATATGTGCTTTGAAAGAGCTCATTCTTAATAGATTCTTACATGTTTTGTCTGCGGAATGTCTCTTGTGTTTACATCTTACTGTTCAGGGCTTAAGGCAGTTCGCTCAACCAGGCGGGATTCTTGAACCACCGTTCTGTAACCACCTTCAGGCCATTGCTCCCATTAAGCGTCATGAGAAAGTTCTCTACCCAGTTGATCAGCAACGGGTCGTTGGCCGGCAGAGCAATACCCAGCGGTTCATAGGTAAAAGGTTTGTCCGCCGTGGCCAGTTTTTTCTCCGGGTAACGATAGGAGGATACTGCACAGTAGGGATAGTCGGCCACCATGGCATCAGCCTTGTCCTGCATAACCATATCTAAAGCCTTATCATAATCTTCGGTTGTGATAAGCTTGGCCTTGGGCGCGACTTTCTCAACAAAAATCTGACTGGTAGAACCTTTAAGCGCAACCAGTGTAACCTCGGGCGAATTGAGATCAGCAACAGTGTTTAAAGATTCTGCCTTTTCAACCGGGGTGATAATTGATTTACCGGAAACAAAATAAGGCCCGACAAAAGCCACTTTCAGATTCCGTTTCGGGAGAATGGTCATACTTGACAAAACCATATCCACCTTACCTTCCTCCAGTGCCGTCAACAGCTCAGAGAAGGGCATGACATCAAATTTAACTTTCACTCCCATGGAGGAGGCCATTATTGTGGCAAGGTCAGCATCAAGACCAATAATCTTTCCATCTTTGGTTGTCATGCTGAAAGGAAGCTGGTTGCCTGAAGTCCCAACGACCAACTCCCCCTTTTGGATGATACGATCGAGCACCACCCCAGCCAGGGCGGAGACGGCGGTAAAAATAGATAGCACCAATGCTACCATTGTGATTAAAGTTAATTTCTTCATTTTTGTTCTCCTGTCATTTGTCAATTCTTAATGTTGCCTAACCGCCCAGCTTTCCTGAGCTTTTTTGTTCAAACCACGCCTTTCGTGATCTTCTTTCTATCAACTATGAGACATATATGCCTACCTATCCGGCAACCAGCGTACCAGATAGATCTGAACGTGGAAAGGAGAGCACCATTAAACCAGCGCTCCCCTTTCCCAGTGACAGCTATTCGTCCGAGGACGTATCCGTAAATATTCGGATAGCACCCCCATATTTGAACGATCAGGCCTACTCGCATATAAATCAATATAGCTCGCAGACCTGATCGTCCAAATATGGGGCACTATCCAAAATTTACATTTCGGTAGTTTTGGTAATAATTTATTATCAAGCCGAATATTTACCCGTATCCATACAAGCTACTATTAATATCGGTTACTTATAGCAAATAGGCTCTTATTTAGCAATATCCATCTTTCTCTTTTCAAGAAAAAGCATACGAACCACATCATACTCAAACGGTGAGCCTGACTGATAATAACGGAACCCGACGCGATGCCTGGCATCTATAGCTGCCATGACATCGATGGCTGTCCGGACATTGGACTTGTTGTCCACATCATCAAGCGCCCAGTCCAGTACCTCAGAGCGAACCACAGCATCAACCGCAAGACCAGTGGTGTCACGCAGGGTGGATGGACCCATAATCGGCAACACAAGGTAAGGTCCTGCGCCAACGCCGTAATGGCCCAGAGTCTGGCCGAAATCTTCTTTATACCTTGCCATTCCCCAATGACTAGCCGGATCATACATACCCAGCAGACCAACGGTGGAATTGACCAGGAAGCGTCCTGTAGTTACGGCTGTTGCCTTGAACTTCAGCTGCAGCAGGTTGTTCATGAAATTTCGAATCTCCCCGAAATTTTTAAAAATGCCGGAGATGCGGTCTTCACAATAATCCGGCATGATCCATGCGTAACCACCTACTACAGGCAGGAACAGATATTTATCAAAATAGAAGTTGAATACATACATATTCCGGTTAAAGCCTTCCCAGGGATCATAGGCATCGATGGGGTAGACGATATCGCTTTGAACGAATTCGCTCACCGGTTTGGTTGGCGGAATAATTCCCATCCCCGCTTCCTGCTCGGCCGGCTGCTTTGCTCCACAGCCACTTAAAAAGGTAAGGAGAAGGCCAAGCACCAAGACATTTTTCATTGAATTCATTTTCTGTATTTTCATTGTCTTAATCCCCTATTTGATTTTAAAAAAATCGGTCATATAAGCCACGTTATCTTTATAGGCCATGTTGCCACAGTGGCCTCCACGGGGATAAATTTTTGCCCTTGAGCCAAAAACCTGTTTAAAATAATCAACATCACCATCTGCCAGAATGATATCATCCACATTTGTCACAAGGCCTATTTTGTTACTCTTTTTCAAATAGTCTTCAATGACACGCAGGCTGCTTCTGTCAACAAACTCACGTAAGGACAAACCTGGCTCATTGGCTTTAAAAGGAGGATAGAGAATATTTTCAACATACTCGCTAAAACCATCTCCCCTGAACGCGACTTTATTATAATCCGTCAGAGAATCAGTGCTGTCCAATTCCAGATTCTTTGGCACGATGTAACCGCTGTGTGTCATGACATCGGAGGTAAAGAGTAGATTGGCCAGGGACATGCGGAATGAAAAGCCGATTACAGCCTTCCCTTCTGCCTGGCTGGTCAGAATCGCATCATAGGTGCTGTAAAAAAAGTCGTGGGAAAGATCGATAAAATCACCATGGACATAGGACTCCATGATGTTTGCCATCAGCTTCGTATAAAAATCATCAAAATGATCCATGCCGCCGGGAATATTATCCACCAGCATCTTGTCAAGCTTGACAGCGGAATCATAAATGTTCAGGGCAGGATTGATCATCAGTACTTTTTTGAAATCAAAAACCTTTCTCTCTTCGTCCAACTTCGCCACAAAGGCTGCCTGGGTGCCGCCGAGGCTGTAGCCGGTGAGATAAAAATCTCCAATCAGCTTCTTCTTTTTGCTCCGCTCAAACATTTTTTCCATGACATTATACAGGTCTTCGGAATCGGAGCGAATATCACCCGGCATTCCGGAGCTGGAAGCTGCGACAATAAAATTCGGATGGGTGGGGGAACTTATGGCCACAACGTGAAAACCGGCCTGAAAAAAAGCCTTTTGCATCATCTTCATCTTAGCGGAATCATAGCCGGCGCCGGTCCCGGCAATCATAAAGATAACAGGTGCCTTTTCCTTCTGATAGGCAACGGCATACCGCAGCTTCTCGTTGTACCAGAACACCTCAGGGACTTCGCGATCCGGAAAAACATCAAAGGTTAGATATTCTTTGACCCTGATTTTTTTCGGCAATATTGCCATAGCCTCTTTCGGTGTCCCTATAATCGTCGCCTCAATCGGATCACTTATCGGGTAATCATAGGATGCTGCTTGCCCGATACAGACAGTTGCCAAAAGCAAACTGCACGCCAGCAGAACATGCTGCAACTTCTTTTTCATTTTCACTTTTCTTACCTCATTCTCGATAAAAGTTATTTGGCAGGATCAATTTTCAAACTCAAGTTTTACATTTTTTCAGCAATTTTGTGAACCAAAGGCCAACATTCTAAAAATGTAAAATTCCCCCTTAGCAAACTCCCATTTTTTATGTAGCCATATCAGATGGTTGTCTGTTTAGAAATTTATGCCCTCGACAATAAGAAATTATTTAAAAAAAGACCATTTGAAAAATGACATTGCCTTTTTTTAATTCTTTAACAAACATTTTCTTAAAAGAAAAGAAAACTAAAGTTTCACTTGTTTTAGCATAGCCTGTAAGCCAGAGGCCAACATTCTAAAAATATGAAATTTGCCCTATTACGGACAGCATCATAATTAATTTTTAATGGAATTTTAATTAGTTACCACGAATATGATTATTCCACCAGCTCAAAACCATCTAGTTACTGTTTTTTTATGATCAAACCTTAGCTCCAGAGGCCTGCAAGGGTGTACTCTTAAAGATAGCCATCCAGGCCATTGCCACGGCAGGTTGAAAAGAAATCTGCAGCACTGCTCTGAAAAACAGTGTTGTCTTCACCCATGAAGGTCACCATGTCCGCAAGACGTTGCGCCTGACTGATATTGTGAGTGACCAGAATGATCATCCTGGCCTCTTCCTTCATCCGGCCAATGATTTTTTCAACCTGGATGACGTTATGCGGATCAAGTGAGGATGTAGGTTCATCCAGGAGGACGACATCAGGTTTCACGGCCATGGCCATGGCCAGACAGAGGCGCTGCTTTCCCCGGAGGAAAGAGTAAGCGCATTGGCTTGGCGTAGATGCCGGAGTCCCACAGCCTCCAGAGCTTCATGAATGAGTTCTGAGCGCTGCACTTTCGGCAACTTGCGAAGCTTGAGACCGTACGCTACATTCCTGCTCACCGTGTGGTTAAAAAGACCGTCGGGCCGAGGGACAAGAACGATTCGCTGCCTGGTATTATGATCTTTAGTCAGGGGCTGGCCGTTTTCTTTCAGCAGGACCTCTCCTCTGTCCGGTTCATCAAGGAGAGCAAGGAGTCGCAGGAGACTGGTCTTGCCGCTGCCGTTGGGACCGAGGATGACATGGAGCTGGGCTTCTTCAAAATGGAGATCCAGATCAAGAACCAGGCGTTGAGCAAATAATTTTTGAATGTTGTCGGCATGAAAGGCGATCATCTCTTTCGCCCCTTTCGTTGGAAGAAATACAAAACCCCATTAACGAGAAAGGAGAGAGCGAGAAGAATGAGGCCCAGGGCAATGGCCAGTTCAAAGTCGCCCTTGTCCGCCTCCATGGCAATGGCCGTGGTCATCACCCGGGTATGGTGGGCGATGTTGCCGCCAACCATGAGCACGGCCCCCACCTCGGCCATTACCCGTCCGAAGGCTGCCGCCACGGCGGCCATGATAGCATATCTCGCATCCTGAAAAACAGCGAGCACGGCCTGGAATTGTGTGGCACCAAGGCCAAGGGCTGTATTGCGAACCGCATGTCCGGTGGAGGTGATTGCCGCATGACTGAGAGCTGCGACAATGGGCGTTGCCAGTACGGTCTGGGCAATGATCATGGCAAAAGGGGTATAAAGAAGCCCTAAAAAACCCAAGGGGCCGCTCCGTGAAAGAAAAAGATAGAGGACCAGGCCTGCTACCACGGGCGGCAGGCCGGTCAAGGTATTCAACACTGCGACAATCAGTCCCTGGGCTGGAATCCTTTTGAGCTCCAGGAGCAGGGTAAGGCCAAGACCCAGGGTGGTGGCAATCAGGATGCCGGTGCAGGTGACCCGGAGGCTGAGGAGGACAATCTCGATCAGGTCTGAGTCGAGGTGCACAATAAGCAGCGCTGCCCTCGTGAAGCTTTCAATCAACAATGGTTCAGTCGACAGTAATCGTTCACCAGCACCTCATCTTCGCCCGTTTGAGCCTTATCGTATAGAGGGGCTATTACGCCAAAGCTCAAACGAACAAATCTGAGGCGCCCCGTAGGAAGTGCCCTTGGGGTGCACTGGTAAACGATTACAGACCGTGGTTTTCGTAATCTTGTTGACCCCGGTGAACGGTTACAGTCGGCGTTAGGAGTGAAAAGGATATTTCCCGAATTGTCCTTAAATGCGCCGATTGCCTGCTGACCTGTGGCAGAGGCCAGCCAGTCGACAAATTTTCCGGCAGCATGGTACTTGACATGGGGGTGGGTTTCAGGGTTGACGATCATCACTCCGTACTGGTTAAAAAGGGCCGAGTCCCCATCGAGAACAATGGCCAAATCCAGTTTTTCCTTATCCTGCATGGAGAGCCAGGTGCCCCGGTCGGCAATGGTATAACCTCGTTTCTCCGAGGCGATACGAATGGTCTTGGACATGCCCTGGCCAACGGAGAGATACCATTTGTCTTCCCCTGTAGGCCTCTTTCCTGCCGCATTCCAAATCTTATTTTCCCGCATGTGAGTCCCGGAATTGTCGCCCCTGGAGACAAAGAGTGCTCCTTTATCCAGGATTTTCCTGAAACCGTCAGAGACCCTTTTCGCATCTTTGAGCTCTGCCGGATCATTTTTGGGTCCGAGGATGATAAAATCGTTGTACATGATCTCTTTGCGGTCTACAAAGTAACCTTCCTGCACCAGTTGCACTTCCAGGTCCCTGGCATGAACCAGGACACAGTCAACATCCCCCTTTTTGCCCAGGGTAAGCGCTGCCCCCGTACCCACGGCAATGATCTGCACATCAATACCGCTGTCTGCGGTAAAAAGGGGCAGCAGGTAATCCAGCAGTCTGGAGTTCCGGGTGGAAGTGGTGGAACCGCACTTGATGCTCTCTCCAGCCTGCATAGCGGCGGGCAAAAGAAGGAAAAACAGGAAGAGAAATAGAATTTTTTTCATTTTCTTAACCGGCCGGTAAGGTCAACAAGGGCGCTGCGGCTCCCTTTGTCGGCGCCTGGAGTTGAAAGATAATCTGCAGGGTGGAAAAGGTTCGTTTGCTGGTGATATCGGCGTTATCAATGTAGAACCAGGCGTTACGGTACTGAACGGCAATATAGGGATCAACCGGTATTTTTTCTTGTGAGTATATTTTCAACGCCCCGTGGGCAGCAATAGCTTTTTGGGCCTCTTCGGGAAATACGATGACGTTTCCGGCCTGTTGATCTTCCTCGGGAACCATAACGCCTCTGGAGAGAAAGGCCATCATTGCCAGCAGTGACCTGGATTGGATCGTAATTTCATCCGGCCGTCGTTCTGTCGTTCGTGATGTGATACGAAAGGAGTTCAGCTTGGCATCAAGTTGCAGAGTGCTTTTAAATTCCGTAACAAGTTGTTGCGCTGCAGGATCCTGAGTGTTGGAAAAAGTAAGTTGAGAGTACTCCTCCTGGCCATTATTTTTTCGTTGTACCTCCAGGACCCCTTTCTCCGCCAGCATAATTATCAATTGCAGTACCCGGCTGAACTGGTTCAGGTTCCTGGCTTCCTCTCTGAACTGTCTTTCCTGATCCACTGCCCCTGGCGCCGGTACTGAGCCAAATCCCATATTTTTTATATTGTTTATGCGCTGCAGGCCAATTGCCATGAGCAGATCCACCGGCCAGCCTGCCTGCCCCAGAGCAAAAATTCCTTCAACGGAAATAGGTTTCAGCATTTGTTGGGCAAACTCCTGCCCTGCCAGTGGGGCATAGGTGATGGTTGGTTTTTCGGTGTATTTCAGGTTGGCATTGCCTGTAAGAATTTCTGTGGACGGATTGTTTGTAACGGTGCCGGATAGCCCCAAAGAACTATCATAGCTGTAGGAGGTGATGATGGAACTCACGGCCAGAAAATCCGGCATCTCAATATAGCGAAGCCGGACAATGTTCAACAACATTTGCTGGTTGCGCGATTGGGCTATGGCCTCATTATAATTGAACCGATCCCGGGCAATGTTACGATGTCCGAAAGAGGTGCAGCCGCTGAGGACGGCCAGAGCCGCACAGCAAAGAATGACTGACTGAATATACTTACTTTTTATCATAGTCGTTTAGTGACTTTTCACTCCTGCACAGTTAAAAATACGGTAACTGTGCAGGAAATAAACCGAGGTGAAGATTCCGGCATTTATTTTAAAAGTAACAAAAAAATTATATCGTCATCCCGGCATGTTTTTAGCCGGGATGACGTGAATGGGCAATTTTAACTTATCGTGCTGATTCTACGTTTTTATACAGGATACTCAAAATTTTGTTACTTAGAAGGAAATGACAGCCGTTAATGTATGCTCTTCATCAGGCTGAAGTATTCGTGCATCTTCTAAGGCATTTGTCGTCTCAATGCAAAGCATTGTTTTATAAGCATCATCTTTCATGTCGCTCATTGTTGCGCATTTATCTATCCAGGGATTCCAGACAACTGCGGAAGAAGAGCCCTCTGCGCAAATATGTACCGTTCTATCCTGATCATGAAGTGTCAGCGGATGACGTACTTCCTTATAGACACGATCAACCTCTTCAAAAATGTATATATTGCCACTTTGTATTTTATTCTCTTTGGTTAAGGCATCAAAATAAGTTGTTTTATCCAGACCCTCAACATAAACATTGTTAATATTTGCCACTGCAAAATAATTATGAAGGGCAGCGGTAATCTCAAAGGCTTTCTCGTCGCAGTTTTTTGTGGTGAGTGCCATGGTCAGTGTCCGGGCGACCGTGACACGCAGTAGAAGATCAAACCTGTAGGGCCACAGCTTTAAACTCTCGGCTGAGCTTTTCAACTGAAGGCTCACCTCTGTTGAGTCCTCATCGGTTTCATTCACCCCAAGAAGCTCCCATAAAAAGGTTCTCGCAAAACCGTGTTGAGGCAGGCTGCTCTCTGTTTTATGCTTACCGAACCAGGGCCAGCAGATCGGAACGCCGCCGCGTATTGCTTTGCCCGTTTCAAAAAAACTTGTTTCGCTTAACCATAAAAGAGGTTTCTTGCCTTGCTGCTCGTAATGAAACAGATGAGCCCCTTGAAGTGCTATTTTGGCACGAGCGCTTTTATTGCTAATCTCTATGTACTCAAAAC
>JAGHCC010000190.1 GCA_021160685.1 Desulfobulbaceae bacterium
AACACAATCAGTGCATTAGCAAGAAGAACGCGGTTCCTGGGAGCTCCCAGCCGGATCAGGAGTGCAGGATGGTCAAGACTTCCGTCAACGGTGACACGGTAAGCTGGAGCATGGTCTGCGAGTCACCCGAAGGCAAATCAAAGCTGAGTGGTGAAATTACCTATCATAGCGACACCTTTAAAGGCATACTCAGGATAGATATGCACGGTATGGAACTGATCCAGCACATGAGTGGCCGGCGAGTCGGAGAATGCAGGGAGTGAAATGGGAAGTAAACTGCAAACATGTTAAAATTTAAACTGCTTCTGATGACCAGTTTGATGGTTTTATTCTAACAGAGAAAACCTGGCCCTCAGGGCAGGTCAGAGTCAATAGGATCTGCCGCCAGCAAGCTAAAGCCGGATCCTCTGGGCCCGGATTCTTTGTTTCATCCACCGAAACACGGGACTGCTGCCAGGAGACAATTTTTTTCAAGCGGAGTTTTCGACAAAGCATGGATTCTTTGTAGGTTCCTGCGATACCTCCAATCTTGACAAGAGATTTCAGGAATGCTATTGATACGAGCCAATTGGTAGATTTACCTACTCTTTTTTTTGCGGGATAATGTATTAAGATTTAGAGATGATTCAGGAGTCTGATGATGGCGAAATTTGACAAGATTTTCAGGGAAAGTCTTGAAAATCCCGAAGAATTCTGGGCCAAAGCCGCCCAGGGAATAGACTGGTACAAAGAATGCGATAAGGTTCTGGATGGTTCTCATCCTCCTTTTTACCGCTGGTTTGTCGGCGGCGAGATGAACACCTGCTTTAATGCAGTTGATCGGCATGTGGAGCAGGGAAGGGGAGATCAGGTCGCCATCATTTATGACAGCCCGGTGACGGATACGATAGATAAAATCACCTATCTTGAACTGCGGGACCGGGTTGCTCTCTTTGCCGGTGCATTGCAGGATCTGGGCGTTGCCAGGGGAGATACGGTCATTATTTATATGCCCATGATCCCGGAAGCGGCCGTGGCCATGCTTGCCTGCGCCAGGCTCGGCGCTATTCATTCCGTTGTTTTCGGCGGCTTTGCCGCCAATGAACTGGCGATCAGGATTGACCACGCCCAGCCTAAGGTTATTGTTTTCGCTTCCGGCGCTCTTGAGGGAAAAAAGACGCTGGCCTATAAACCGTTAATTGATAAGGCCATTGAGCTTGCCGATCACAAGCCTCAAAATTGTGTTATTTTTCAACGCCCCTTCCTTACCGCCGACTTGAGCGAAGACCGTGATCTTGACTGGCGGGATCTCACTGCCAAGGCAAAGCCTGTGGACTGTGTGCCTGTGCAGGCCACCGATCCACTTTATATTTTGTACACCTCGGGCACCACGGGCATGCCGAAAGGGGTCATGAGGGATAACGGCGGTCATGCGGTTGCCCTGAACTGGAGCATGAAGAATATCTACGATGTCGATGCCGGAGATGTTTACTGGGCCGCCTCCGATGTCGGTTGGGTTGTTGGCCACTCATATATTGTTTACGGTCCTCTTTTCAAAGGATGCACTACCATTTTTTACGAAGGAAAGCCTGTGGGCACCCCGGATGCCGGGGCTTTCTGGCGGGTCATTGCCGAGCATGGCGTCAAGGTTCTTTTTACTGCGCCTACAGCTTTTCGCGCCATTAAAAAGGAAGATCCGGACGGTGAATTGTTCAAGCAATATGATTTGGAAAAATTTGAGGCCCTTTATCTGGCTGGAGAACGTCTTGATCCGGATACCTACTATTGGGCCACTGATTTGCTGCATCTGCCGGTGATTGATCATTGGTGGCAGACGGAAACAGGCTGGGCCATTGTCGCGAATTCCAGGGGAATTGAAGAGCTTCCGGTTAAGCCTGGCTCAGCGACCAAACCGGTGCCGGGTTATGATGTCCGCATCCTTGACCATGAGGGTAATGAGCTGGGGCCGAACCAGGAGGGCAATGTGGTCGTCAGGCTGCCGTTGCCTCCCGGCACCCTGGTCTCCCTGTGGCGGGATGATGAAAAATTTGTCAAATCCTATATGAGCAATTTTCAGGGTTATTATGAGACCAGCGACGGCGGTTTTATTGATGAGGACGGCTACGTCTTTATCATGGGCAGGATGGACGATGTCATTAATATCGCCGGCCACAGGCTTTCTACCGGTGCCATGGAGGAGATCATAGCCAGTCATCAGGATGTGGCTGAGTGTGCAGTTTTTGGCGTCCATGATCAGTTAAAGGGCGAACAGCCGGTGGGACTAGTTGTTCTCAAGGCCGGGGTCAAGCGTGACGAGGAAGAACTGAACCGGGAGCTGGTGGCAATGGTGCGTGAAAAGATTGGTCCCATTGCCTGTTATAAAAAGACCTGTGTCGTGGCTAATTTACCTAAAACACGGTCCGGCAAGATTTTACGTTCCACCATGCGCAGTATTGCCAACGGCAAGGAGTACCGGATGCCGTCAACTATTTTGGATGCCTCTGTTCTTGGTGAAATTACGGATGCCTTGGTGGGTATGGGTTATCCGGAAAAATGAAATTTAATCTCTCACAGAGGCGCAGAGACGCAGAGGAAAAAAATTATGAACTCTGTGTCTGCGAGAGACGTTCAATTAAATTCCTTATTTTGTGATCGCTTATAAAGAGACGAAT
>JAGHCC010000409.1 GCA_021160685.1 Desulfobulbaceae bacterium
AAAGAAAGCTTATAAATTTTTACAAGTCCGGAAGCGACTACATAAAAACCCACTCCCTCATCTCCTTCATTAAAGATAAACTGACCCCGCTTCACATCCTGCTCTATGACGATTCCGGCCAACTCTTTATAATTTTCGCTGTTTAATCCCTTGAAAAGAGGGCTTGCAGCAAGATAATCCGTGATGTTCATGCGATCATTCTCCAGTTCGTGCAACGAAAAAAGTTTTTTTGAATTATAGTCCGAGAACCAGTCAGGATGAAAAATTATTTCCATGAGTGTGTTCAGGCATGGAAACATGAGATACGGCAAAGGAGTAATTGCCAAACTTCACAGCAAATGCCGAGCAATCCATTGCAGGCAATTTATCTTTACGTGAACAGATAAAATGAAAAATAAGGCCGACGCCTGCGGATTGTTTGAGCGAGTTGAGCCTGATTTCGGAAAAATAAAGTAATGGAGAAAGGGCAATATTTTTTTTAATCGCTTCCTTGGCCGACCAGAGAAGGCTCAACATGACTGTCTCATTCCGCTCAAAGGAACCAGACAATTTTTTTAGGATGCTTTGCTCGGCCTCTGTTGAAAAATGTCTGCGCACCCGGAAAACAGCATTTTTTATTTCCTGAATATCAACTCCGCAGGGCTCTGTACAGGCGAGACCTACGGCCAGATCCGCGCTGTGAGAAAGGGAAATATGGACATTTTTCCAGAAACAAAAATTCTTGTCAATTTGAAGAAAAGGTTTGCCATGGGCATCCTGGTATATGATCATTTTTTGCCAGATAGTCATGTTTTCCAACATCTCCAGTCTTGTTAACAGACAGGCGGCGGCCCCTTTGACAGCAATCCGGCCGCCAAGCCACTCGCATTTTCTTTTTTCATGCTTCAATTCGGCAAATTTTTCCATCTCCCTAGCTGTCAGATATTGCTCTGCGGTGTGATCCCCGACAAACGGTGTCTGTGTCCTGAGCTGTTTCAGATCCACTTTAGCCACGGCGAAAGAGGGGGGGAGGAGCTTTCCCTTGGGATCTAATTGTTGTATTTTTTCTGTCCAGTTGACTATCATAATGTGTTGAGGATCGATAAGATCCGTGAAAAAAGCTTGAAATTTAAAGCAAAAAGGTTTCTTCTTTTTTTATGATTTCATCATTTGACATTACTGTTCTTGTTATCCTCTTGATCCTGCTGGCCCGTGGCTTCTGGGTTGGCTTCATCCGGCAGATTGCCTCTATACTGGCCCTGGTTCTGGGCTTTGTTGTCGCAGGCCGTTATTGCGGTGAATCGGCAGACCTGGTTCTTCCCTTTATCAGCAACCCTCAAATCGCCTTCCTTATTTCCTATGGTGTGATTTTTCTGCTGGTCCTTTTTGGGGTAACCTGGCTTGGCATCGGACTGAAAAAAGTCATTAGCATTGCGCTTCTCGGCTGGTTTGACCGAACCGTTGGCGGTCTGTTTGGCCTTGCCAAGGGCGTGTTTGTGGCAAGTCTGCTGTTTATGCTTATCGCCGCCTTTCTGTCCAGCGCCAATACTTTGTTTGCTAAATCCATCTTTGCCCCTTACCTGGAACAGAGTTCCCAGTTTATCCTAAATCTGGTCAAGGACGAAGATTTGCGGATGGATTTTCTCCCCAGCCAGCCGGCCATTTCAACCATTCTTTCCAATTCGGTAAAAATCGGCAAGGACATCAAGAGAGATTCCCAATAAATAGCCAATAATAATGAGCTGATTGATCAAGGTTGTCCTAAAAACACCCAGTTTATTCCAGCGGCGGCCGGATGTCGAGACTGCAAGCGGAAGAATACGCAGATTAATCTTTTTTCGTAATTTTTTGACCAGTACATAATCCTCCATGATGGGCAGCTCCGGAAAACCGCCGACCTGCCGGAAGAGTTTCGCTGACATAAAAAGAGCCTGATCCCCATAGGGCATGTTCAACCATCTTGACCGGAGATTAGCCGCCTTTTCAATCAGCCGCAGACCTGGGCCAGGGCTGTTGATCGCCAGTTCAAAGGCGCCGGCGCAGGAAGTGCTCCTGCAAGTGTCAAGAATTAATTCCCTGAAGCCTTGCGGCAGAATGGTGTCGCCATGAAGAAAGAGGAGAATGTTACCTTTGGCCTGCCGGGCTCCGTAATTCAGCTGGAGTGCCCGGCATGGGGGAGTGACAAACACCTTTGCGCCGCAATCCCTGGCAATCTGCACGGTCTGATCACAGCTGCCGCCATCCACCACAATCAGCTCAAGTTCCGGCCGGTTCAGTCCGGCCAGAGTTGCCTGAAGAAATTTATCTTCATTCAGGGTCGGAATAATGATTGATATGACAGAGGTCTTCGGGTCGGTCAACATCAGCTAAGGGCTCCAGCAGGTGGACGGATAGGCCAAGCTTTTCGGCGCGTTTCAGGGTCTGGTTTAGAACCTGATCCAAACCCCAGGGAATTTGAGAAAAAAGGGCCGGGTCCTCTTTTTTCAGGCCGATCAGGTAGTAGCCGCCGTCAAGGGCCGGGCCTAGGACAAGGTCATGGTCAGCAAGATTTTGAAAACCATTTTCGACAATGTCAGGCGTCAGGGCCGGGCAATCCGTGCCAATGGCGATGACCTTTAACATCCTGCCGGCAAAGGCCGCACGGAAGGCATGAATGAGTCGATCTCCCAGGCTGCCGGCAACCTGCCGGATACAGGTTGTTTTGCCATTGAGCCACTGCTCCATTTCCAGTTGACTTCCGCCGGTATAGTGAATCTGCAGAGAAAGCTTTCGCCGTCTGGACAGTTTCCGGGCCATGGCAAAGGTTTTTTCAGACATCGTTCGCTGCAAATGGGCCGCGCTCTGCTCACCCAACACGGGAATCAGCCTAGTTTTTGTCTCTCCAGCCCTGGGATAACGAGTGAAAAGAAGCAGCATTTCCCAACTTTCGGATTGAGTTGTCATAATCTCTTTTTTCGCAACCATTACTGTTGAAATAATGAAAAAATCAGCAAAAAAAGATCCGGCTTCGTACCGGCAAAGAACCTACCGAGCCATTATCAACGCCGAGGGCCTGCGGAAAAGTGAGGTCACGGTACGGGAGACGGATCTACAAATTCTGGCGTCAAAGGATGTGAAAGAACGGGCCACCCGTCTTGTCCTCCAATACCGGGCTCAACTGGAAAACTATCTGACGAGACAGCCTGCTTTCCTGACCTCCCTGGTTCCACAGCCCTTTGATCCTCTTGCCCCCCCCATTGTCAAAGCGATGCTCCAGGCGGCCCAGGATACGAATGTCGGTCCCATGGCCGCCGTGGCCGGGGCCGTTGCCGAGTTTGTCGGTAGTGATCTGCTTGATGAATCCGGAGAAATCATCGTTGAAAACGGCGGCGATATTTTTATGTCCCTCCAGCGTGACAGTGTTGTTGCTGTTTTTGCCGGAGAATCCCCATTAAGCTACCGTCTCGGGATTCAGATTTCGTCCGCCCGGATGCCGCTTGGCATCTGCACCTCCTCCGGCACAGTGGGGCATTCTCTTAGTTTCGGCAGTTCGGATTCCGTCACTGTCCTTGCCCCCTCAACCGTCCTGGCCGATGCCGCCGCAACGCGGCTTGGCAATGAAATGAAAGATGACAATAATCTTAATTTCACCCTGGCCGTGGCGGAGAGTCTGCCCGGCATCAGCGGCGTACTTGTCATCATGGGTGAGAATCTTGGCGCCTGGGGTGAGATCGAGCTTGTCCGGTTGTAAACATTCATCAGCACCCCACGGAGTCTTCGCTTACCTCTTCGTAAGATCAGGCTGACTCACATAGGCATACTATAGTTTCGCCAGCCTGTTTGTACGAATATGGGCCACTGCTAAACGCTCTCAGGACAGTGGTTTCCGTAAATCAGTATAGCCCCAGGTGAACGGTTATGTCCGGTTGTCTAATTCTACAAAAAACCTGAAACAATGAAGTGCCGGTCGCTTGTCTGTTCAATATTTAAATGGGCAAGTTCTGCCGTTTCAAGCTGTTTTTTGACCTCATCAAGGCTGTATGCCGCCAGGAGCGAATGATAAAAATCCTCCTTAAGGATAGCCGGTTCATTGGCTGAATATTTTTCAACGATCTTTCGCGCCTCTTCCCGCCCTGTGGGGCGGAAAAGATCCATGAAGAGGACAGCCGCGTTTTTTTTGCCACACTCTTTGATCGCCCGCCACATCACCTGGGGATCGTTCAGATGATGCAGCAGGCTGTTGGACAGCACAGCATCATATTTGTCGAGTGGCAATGTTATATTCGGCAAAATCCCCTCGATAAGCGTTATTCTGTCTCCCAGGCCCCGGTCGTTAATACTTTGCCTGCCATATTCCAGCATGGCCTCAGCGCCATCCACGCCACAGACCCGGCATTGCGGGTATTGAAGGGCGAAGCGAATGGGAATATCCGCCGGACCACAGCCTAAATCAAGC
>JAGHCC010000446.1 GCA_021160685.1 Desulfobulbaceae bacterium
CCCTTTGACCCTTTGACCCTTTGACCCTTTGACCCTTTGACCCTCAAAGATGTCCAAAATCAAAATTCTGCCTGAAAACTGGGCCAATCAGATAGCTGCGGGTGAGGTGGTTGAACGGCCGGCCTCAGTGGTTAAAGAGTTTATTGAAAACTCCATTGACGCCCATGCCGCAAATATCACCGTGGAGATCCAGGGTGGGGGAACGCGGCTGATCCGGGTGATTGACGACGGGATAGGCATGGACGCGGATGATGTTCTGCTTTGCCTGGAGCGGCATGCCACCAGTAAGCTGGTGAAGCTGGAACAGCTGGGTCGGATTGAAAGCCTCGGTTTTCGCGGAGAAGCCGTGCCCAGTATTGCCTCGATTTCCCGGATGACTATTCTTTCCCGGCAGGCGGATCAGGAGCTGGGAACCAAAGCGGAGATTGCTTTCGGCCGGTTGAGCAAAGTACATGAGACAGGCTGTGCCAGGGGTACTGTTTTTGAGGTTCGCGATCTTTTCGGCAATGTGCCGGCCAGGAAGAAATTTTTAAAAAGTGTCCGCACCGAACTCTTTCACATTGAAGAAATCGTTAAAAATTACAGCCTGGCCTGTCCCGATCTCGGATTTGTCTATTCTGTCGCCGGTCGGGATATCCTTCGTCTCCCGGCCGGTTCCGACAGTCTTGAAGTGAGGGTAAAGCGACTGCTGGCACCTCGGGTCAAAGGGAATCTTGTCGCGGTTGACAGCGGCCTGCAGGATCATCATCTTCGTGTTTCCGGCTTTCTGCTGCCGCCGGATGAGTCCGTTGCCACGGCGGCAAAATTCAGGTTGTTTGTCAATGGCCGCGCTGTCCGGGACCGGATGGTGATGCATGCTGTTGCCGAGGGTCTGCACGGTTTTCTGCTCAAGGGTCACCGGCCGGCCGGCGCCCTTTTTCTTGATCTCGATCCCGGCATGGTGGATGTGAATGTTCATCCTGCCAAGCAGGAAATCCGTTTTCATCGGGCCAATGTTGTTCACCAGCATGTCGTTCTTGCTGTCCGTGACGGCATGAAAAAAGCGCAGGAGGACATCAAACACAGGGTGTTTGGAGCGCCTGCGCCTGCCTCGTCCCCGCCTTCTTCAAAGCCTGCCGCCCGAACAGAAAAACCCATCAGTCCCTGGTCTTCTCCTGCATCAAACTCATTGACCGTCCCGGATCGTTCCGGCCATTTTTCTTTTTCTTCACAAAAGGCAGAACTGCCTGACCAGACACGGGAGAGTTCCGGAATTTTCGCGCTTTCTCCATCCCGTGAAAGCGGTCAGGAAGAAAAAGAGTCGCAGCCCGACGCGGTCAATAATCGGCAAATCTCAACGGCAACAACACTTCCAGGGATTCGATTTCCCAGGCTGCGTTATGTCGGTCAGATTTTTAAGTCCTATCTTCTCTGTGAGTCGGATGAGGGCTTGGTGGCCATTGACCAGCATGCCGCCCATGAGCGGCTTCTTTTTGAAAAATTAAAAAAACAGTATCAGGCTAACCAACTTGCCAGTCAGTCCCTGCTTTTTCCGGAAGTAGTGGAGTGTTCCCCGGCCCGGATTCGTATTCTTAAGCAATTTGGCGCGGACATTGCCGCACTTGGCCTTGAAATTCAGGAGTTCGGTGGCGAATCTTATGTGGTGAAGGCGATTCCTGCCATTCTGGGTCATCTTTCTCCCAGCGAGATTCTTGGCGGTATTTTTGATATTTTCGGAGATGAGGCCTCAGCCGGGCAAGTAACCCGGGTGGAAAACGTTCTATCCTCTATGGCCTGCAAAGGCGCTATCAAGGCGAACCATGCCCTTCTGTCCGAGGAGGGCGAGGCTTTGGTTAACCAGATGTGCAAGGCTGACATTTTCTCACACTGTCCCCATGGCCGGCCCGTGGTCAAACTCTTTTCTCCGGATGAGGTTAAGAAATGGTTTCATCGGACTTGAAACGGGTCAATTACGAATTGGAAATTACGAATTACGAATTTGAAGGAAGTTGTTTAACTCAGACTATTGGAAGCATAGATTAAAATAAAAATGCTAATTTTTTTTGTCAGCAAAGGATAAAAAATGACACAACTTATACAGACACATTTCCCAGATTTAAAACTGCTTAACCGCGGCAAAGTTCGCGATATTTACGAGGTGGATAACAAGCTGCTCCTGGTGGCAACCGACCGGATTTCAGCCTTTGACGTGGTCATGGCTGATCCCATTCCTCATAAAGGCGAGGTTTTGACCCGGTTGTCATTGTTCTGGTTTGATTATCTCAAGGATGTCGTGCCTAATCATTTGATCAGCGTAGATCCCGATGAGTATCCCGAGGCCTGCGCGCCATACCTGGAGACGCTGCGAGGCCGCAGCATGCTGGTAAAAAAGGCGGAACCCCTGCCGGTTGAATGCATCGTTCGTGGCTACATTTCCGGTTCTTTCTGGAAGGCCTATCAGCGGGATACAACGGTTTGCGGCTTTAAGCTGCCTGACGGAATGCAGGAGTCTGAGAAATTTCCACAAATCCTCTTTACCCCGTCAACCAAGGCAGAGCAAGGGCTCCACGATGAAAATATCTCTATTGAAAGAATGGCGGAACTGGTAGGGAACGAGACAACAGAAAAGATTGCCGATATCTGCATTACCCTCTATCAGAAGGCGTCTAATTATGCCAGGACAAAGGGAATTATTATTGCCGATACCAAGTTTGAGCTGGGCTGGCATGAGGGGGAACTGATGCTTATTGACGAGGTGTTGACCCCGGATTCATCCCGTTTCTGGCCCGAGGATCAATATAGCATCGGCCGGGGCCAGGCGAGCTTTGATAAACAGTTTCTTCGTGATTATCTCGCGTCTTTGGATTGGAATAAGACTCCGCCCCCGCCTGAGCTGCCGAAAGAGATTCTTGAAAAGACCGGCGCCAGATACCTGGAGGCATTAGAGCGGATCAGTGGTGAACGTGTGTAGATCAGGAACCACGAATGGACACAAATTTGCACTATTTTTTGTAACTTCAATAAGTGATGGCAACCTGCAAACAGCCTCCTCTTTTTTAAAGGGGGAGGCTGTCTCTATGCCAGCCCTTCTTGAGAAGTTACATTTTTTTGGTTCTCTCTCTTTCTGACGATTTTGATTTGAGCGGACCCCTGAGGGCTCAGGGAAAAATATCTTTTCCTCCGTCAGACCTGCCACGCATGGGGTTACAACCCTGTTTCCTTCAACGCCTCAAGCAATTTTTTCTGCTCATCGCTGATTTTTTTGGGAATCTGAACAGCTATTTTTACCAGCAGGTCTCCTCTTGATCCACGGGGGCCGTCGGGCAGCCCTTTGCCCTTGATTCGCAATTTTCCTTTCTCCTGCATACCTGGTGGGATTTTCACTTTGAGATGTTTACCGCCAAGGGTCGGAACTTTGATATGGTCACCAAGAGTGGCAGAGCTGAAAGGGATGCGTTGCTCAACGATCAGGTTGTTTTTTTCACGGCTGAAAACAGAATGGGGCTGTACCTTGATAAGCAGGTAGAGATCCCCGGCCGGCCCTCCCATGGGGGAAGGTGAACCCTTGCCGCTGACCCTGAGTTTTTTTCCGGATTCGATCCCAGCCGGAATTTTGACTGAGACCCGCTGTCCTGCCTGCCCCACTGAAATGACTTTTTCCGCTCCGCTCAAAACTTCATTTAAGCTTACCGGCAACTCCATGGTGAGATCGTTTCCCTTAACCGCTGCTTGCTGTTGAAAACCACTCTGGCAGCGTGACCCGCATCCCCCACCAGCTCCGGCCTGTTGGAAAAAGGCGTCAAAAGGGCTGCCTCCTCCAGAGGAAGATGTCCTAAAGCTGGTGCGAAAGCCACGCCCCCCTCCCGTACCGCCAAAGTTGACGCCGAATTCCCGCAGAATGGAACCGATATCACTATTGCGGAAAATGTCTTCCTGGGAAAAACGTTGATGAAAGTCAGTTGAGCCGTATGTGTCGTATTGCTGTCGTTTTTCCTTGTCCGACAGCACGGCATAGGCCTCATTTGCCTGCTTGAATTTTTCTTCCGCCTCTTTGTTATCCTTGTTCCGGTCCGGATGATATTTTAGGGCCTTCTTGCGGTAGGCCTTTTTGAGCTCTTCTTTGGAAGCGTTTTTGGAGACGCCCAATATCTTGTAGTAATCCATTTATTTTGATTTCGATTTTGTTAAATTGTAGACCCTAAACCGCCATTGGCGGAATTGAGAATTAAAAATTACGAATTGTGAATTGTGAATTGTGAATGAAGGTACATGTCATATCAGACAACTTGCTTCAATTTGTAATTCGTGATTGACCCGTCTTTGATCTTGCTCGAAAATTAAATAAGCTTCAGCTGTCATCCACGCCAAAACGCAGATATTTCGGACGAGGGGTCGATGTAACTGACCAATTTTCTTATAATTTGCAAATAGTAGCTATTCAGGTAAGCCACCAAATTGACCTAACCACTGTTCCGTAACTGTTCAGGAGTGCTCCATATCGAAGTCTACGCTTATCTGGTTCATTCGGAGTCTACGCTTACCTAGGACTTCGAACGGTAAGCGCAGACTCCTCACTTGTGCTACTCAAGAAGGCCAGGTAAGCGTAGACTCCGAAATGGGACAAGATGGGGTGCTCCTGAACAGTTACTGCAAATATAAGTATAGATCGGGAAAAACGCAATCGCCAACCCATACTTCCTTTTAAAATAAGTCGAAAACACAGCCCTCCTCCTGTCGCCGTTGGCGGAATTAAAAATTATGAATGAAGGTACGTATCTATATCAGACAACTTACTTTAATTTGTAATTGACCAACCTTCAGTCATGCTCAGAAACTAACCCACTAAAGCGGGAGAAAACATCAGATTTATTAGGACTCTTTTCAGTACTCGCTTGGCGGGTGTAATTGCCTTGTCATAGAGGCAGATAGCGAGC
>JAGHCC010000330.1 GCA_021160685.1 Desulfobulbaceae bacterium
CATAGGTGGTTACGCCTTGCGTCACTTTGTTCCAGGCATCCTGCTTCAGGGTGGACATCCCTTCACCCCTGGCCTTTTCGGCAATCTCCGTTATCGAGTCTCCCCGGTTCAACATGACCTTCAACTGATCGGACATGGGGAAAATCTCAAAGATGCCGCAGCGGCCAAGATATCCGGTCCCCCTGCATTTTCGGCAGCCTTTGCCATGCCGCAGGGTCAATTCCTTATCTGGCACGGGAAAACCCAATGGAGCCAGCACGGAACTCTTAACAAGAACCGGCTCGGCGCAATGGGGACAGATTGTCCGCACCAGCCGTTGAGCCATGGCCCCAAGCAGGGTTGAGCTGACCAGGAAAGGCTGGACGCCCAGATCCAGCAAACGGCTGATAGACGAAACCGCATCATTGGTATGCAGGGTCGAAAAAACAAGGTGGCCGGTCAGCGCGGCCTGGATGGCGTTAGTGGCCGTATCCAGATCACGAATCTCACCAATCATAATCACATCCGGGTCCTGACGCAAAATATTTCGCAAAATTGTCGAAAAGGTGACATCAATCTGGGGCTGGACGGCAATCTGGTTAAAATCTTCATGAACCATCTCCACCGGGTCTTCCACTGTAACAATATTCATTTTCGGTGTGGAGATGTGTTTCAAGGTGGAATACAGAGTGGTGGATTTGCCGCTGCCAGTGGGGCCGGTCACCAGGACAATGCCATGGGGCGACTCGAAAAATGACTTGTAGACATCATAATCCCGATCCGAGAAACCGATTTTTTGTACATCCTGAAAGACGACATCGGCATTTAAAATACGTAAAACAGCCTTTTCGCCAAAAGCAACCGGAATGGTCGACACCCTGATCTCGGATTCAGTACCGCCGTGTTCCACCTTGATCCGGCCGTCCTGGGGCCGTCGCTTTTCAGCAATATCAAGCCTGGACAAAGTTTTTATACGGGAAAGAATGGCGGCGTGGACAACCTTGGGCAGTTCATAAATCGTATGCAGGACGCCGTCAATGCGCAGCCTGACCCGGGAAACCTTTCTTTTCGGCTCAATATGGATATCACTGGCCCGCTCTTCAAAAGCATAATTAAAAAGATGCTCCACTGCCGCCTTGATATTTTGATCAGAGGAGGTAATCTCCTTTGATGACGAGATCCTTACATACTGCTCCAAGTCGCCCAAGTCAACCATGGGCCGGCCAAGACGGGTTTCCGCCGCGGAAATGGAGGACTGAAAGCCGAAAAACTCAGCCAGCATGCGGCGGATATCCGACTTGGTGCTGATAAAGGGCTGCACCTTGGTCTGATTGGCCCGCTCAACCTCCTCCAGTACAACCTGGTTACCGGGATCATACATGGCTACATGGAGTACGCCATTTTTGACCGCAAAGGGCAGGAGGAGATGTTTGACGGCAAAGGATTGCGGGATGGTCTTGGTCACCACGTCAAGATCAAGTTCCAGGGGATCAAGCTTTTTAAATGGCAATCCCTGGTTGCGGGCAACAAGGCGCATGACGATTTCCTCGGTCAGGAAATCTCCCGCCCTGCCCGGCAACTCAAGATGAAACGAAACAATCACATCAACCAGATCAATATTTTTGGTTGCCTCTTCAAGCGAAACCTCACCTTTATCCCGTTGGAGGCGGATGAGTTTCTGGCGCTGTTTTTGCTTGTTGAGACCGATCATCTTCCGTTGCTCCGAAGAGAGCAAACCTTTTTTGAACAGAAGATCGATCAGTTTATCGTTGTTGAAAAATTGCATATTGTCGGCATTCCATAGACTGGTTGCAGGGAAATAGCCACTTTTGCAAAAAAAGAGAGAATCTCCATTTCAAAAAGCAGGCTTATTTAGTATATAATTTTACTAAATATTGACAACTATTTAAGTAAATATTCGTCTTGATGCCGAGAAATAACTAAAACCACCACATTGTAAATGTTTGGCCGTGTACCCCAAGGGCACTCGAAGTCTGCGCTTATCTCCTTCAGGCGCTTCATAACCAGGGAGGTAGATAAGCGCAGACTTCGAGCAGACTGATCGCCTTCCTGTGGAGTGCTGCCGAATATTTACAACTATTTAAAGGAGTCATTCATGCTTGCACGCATTCAAGTTGGCCTAAAGCCTGCTTTTACTGATTCGTTTGGGAATCAGACCCTGAAGAAAATCAAGGCGGATCTCGGTCTTAAGATTCATTCCGTTCGTACCATCAAGGTGTTTACAGTGGAGGCGGATATCTCGGCCAAACAGATGGAGGAGGCGGCCGCCGGCCCGTTTTCCGATCCGGTGACTCAGGATTATTCTCTTGGCCCCCTTGCCCTGGACTGGAATCTCAATTTTGACTGGCTCATCGAGGTTGGTTTCCGCCCCGGCGTCACCGATAATGAGGGCCGCACCGCAGCCCAGGCCCTTGAGCTGCTCATCGGCCGTAAATTAAACCGGGAAGAAGCGGTCTATACCTCGGTCCAGTATCTGATTTCCGGCGGCGGCCTCAATGCTGAAGACTGTGAAAATATCGCCGGCAAATCACTGGCCAACGAGCTGATCCAGCGGTTTACCATTATCAACAAGGATGATTTTGTCAAAGCCGGCGGCCTAAAGCCCTTTGCTGCCAAGGTCATGGATGAAAGCCAGGCCAGAATGATGGAGATTGATCTTGATGTCAGTGATGACGAGCTGATGCGGATCAGTAAAGAAGGGGTGCTGGCCCTCACTCTGGCCGAGATGAAGTTTATCAGAAGTTATCTGGCCAGACCGGAAATCATTGCCCAGCGCAAGGAGCTTGGTCTTTCTGAAAAAGTAGCTGACGTGGAGCTTGAGGCCCTGGCCCAGACCTGGTCCGAGCATTGCAAACACAAAATTTTCTCCGGCAATATTGACTATGAGGATCTGGACAGCGGAACCCGCGAACAGGTCAGCGATCTGTTTGGTTCCTGCATCCAGCAGCCCACCAAGGATATCCGCGCCAAAATGGGCGAAAATGACTGGTGCCTGTCCGTCTTCAAAGACAATGCAGGCGTAATCCGCTTTGACGACAACTGGAATGTCGTCTTTAAAGTGGAGACCCACAACAGCCCTTCGCCCCTTGATCCATACGGCGGCGCGCTCACCGGCATTGTCGGGGTCAACCGCGACCCCTTCGGCACCGGCATGGGGGCCAAGCTCATCTGCAATACCAATATGTTCTGCTTTGCCACCCCGTTTTACGATAAAGAAATCCCGCCCCGCCTGCTGCACCCGAAAAGAATTTTTGAAGGCGTCCGGGAAGGTGTGGAACATGGCGGCAACAAGTCCGGCATCCCCACGGTGAACGGTTCCCTTTATTTTGACAACCGCTACGCAGGAAAACCCCTGGTCTTCTGCGGCACCGTCGGGATCATGCCCAAAGAGGTAGGGGGCAAGCCCTCTGAGGATAAAATCGCCCTGCCCGGCGATCTTATTGTCATGACCGGCGGCCGCATCGGTAAAGACGGTATCCACGGCGCCACCTTTTCCTCGGAGGAGCTCAATGAAAACTCCCCGGCCACGGCCGTGCAGATCGGCGACCCCATCACCCAGAAAAAAATGTTCGACTGCCTGATCAAGGCCCGGGATATGGGGCTTTACCGCTGTATCACCGATAACGGCGCCGGTGGCCTTTCTTCATCCGTGGGAGAGATGGGCGAGTTCACCAATGGCTTTGAAGTACATCTTGACCGGGCGCCTCTGAAATATGCCGGGCTGCAGCCCTGGGAGATTTTTCTTTCAGAGGCCCAGGAGCGTATGACTTTAGCGGTGGCGCCGGACAAAATCGATGATTTCATGGCCCTGTGTGAAAAAATGGATACAGAGGCCACTGTTTTAGGCACTTTCACAGACACCGGCAAGTTTCACTGTTTGTATGATGGCAAAACCGTGGCTTATCTGGATATGGACTTTGTTTACAAGGCCCTGCCACCCATGGAGATGCAGGCAAAATGGCAGCAGAAACATTTTGCCGAGCCGGCCCTGCCCGAGTCTCCCGTTCTTGGCGAAGAACTTAAAACACTGCTTGGCCGTCTCAACATCTGTTCCAAGGAATACGTGGTGCGACAGTATGACCATGAAGTGCAGGGAGGCAGCGTGGTCAAGCCGCTCACCGGCGTAAAAAACGATGGGCCCAGTGACGCGGCTGTCATCCGACCTATTCTTGAC
>JAGHCC010000320.1 GCA_021160685.1 Desulfobulbaceae bacterium
AAACAATTTCAGGATCATTTTTTTACAAACGGTCTGCCGGTCATCCGCGTCTCGACCTTTCTTGTCTTAGCCCTTTTTGCTATTTTCGGCATCCTTGATGCCCATCTTGTGCCGGAGAGTAAAACAACATTATGGCTGATCCGTTACGCCTTCTGCTGTCCCCTTACCATTCTGTTTTTCTTCTTTACATATTTATCCTATTTTAAAAAATTGATGCAGCCTGCCCTTGTTCTCTGGGTGATTCTGGCCGGCTCCGGCATCATCGCCATGATTATCATTGCTCCGCCTCCAGCGAGTTTTTCATATTATGCCGGCTTGATCCTGGTGTTTATGACGGGCTATACACTAATCAAAATCCGCTTTGTCTGGGCAACCCTGGCCGGCTGGCTTATTGTCGTCCTGTACGAAATCGCGGCAATCAAACTCACCAATACGCCCATTCCCGTGCTTATCAACAACAACTTTTTCTTTATCAGCGCCAATGTAATCGGTATGGCCAGCTGCTATGCCATTGAACTTTATACCCGAAAAAACTTTTTTCTGGGCCATATGCTGAAAGAGGAACAGAAAAAAGTCCGAACGGCCAGGGATAAGCTGGAAACAAAGGTGGAAGAACGAACTTCCCAGCTCCTCGAAACCAACACTCAGCTGGAAAAAGAAATCAATGTCAGAAAACAGGCAGAGGCTGACCGAAGCACAATGGAGGCCCAACTTCTCCAGGCCCAAAAAATGGAGGCCATCGGCACCCTGGCCGGCGGTATTGCCCATGATTTCAACAATATTTTAAGCGCTATTACCGGCTACACGGATCTTGCGCTGCTCGGTCAGCCCAACGATGCTGAAATGAAAGAATATCTCAAAGGAATTCGTCAGGGCTCCAAACGGGCCACTGACCTGGTGGCCCAGATCCTGGCTTTCAGCCGTCAAACCGATTTGCAGAAACAGCCTGTTAACATCATTCCTGTAATCAAAGAGGCCCTGAAAATGCTGCGGGCCTCGCTGCCGACATCCATCGAAATTCGGCAAAACCTACCCGCCATTTCCAGAAAAATCATGGCCGATCCGGTCCAGATCCATCAGATTCTCATGAATCTCTGTACCAACGCCTTCCACGCCCTGCGGGACGAGTCCGGCCGTATTGAAATCAGTGTTGCCGAAGTGACTATTCATTCCGACGATATCTCCAGGCTGCCGGAACTCAAAACCGGCCCCTACCTGAAACTTACAGTCAGTGACACCGGAAAGGGAATGGACCAGGATGTGGCAAAACGGATTTTTGAACCTTTTTTTACCACCAAGGATGTTGGCAAGGGCACAGGCATGGGGCTCGCAGTGGTCCATGGCATTGTCAAAAGTCATCATGGCGCCATTACAATGCAAACCAAACCAGGTCAGGGGACAACTTTTGAACTTTATTTTCCCGCCATTGACGATGAAAATCAATTGCAGGAGAAGATGAAAAATGAAGTCCTGTCTCTGCCAAAAGGAGATGAAACGATCCTTTTTGTTGATGACGAACCCGAGCTGATCGCGATTGGAGAAAAAACACTGGTCTGTCTCGGTTATCAGGTGGTCACCAGTCAAAAGTCTGTTCAAGCCCTGGAAATCTTTCGCAGCCGGCCGAAATATTTTGATCTGGTTATTACCGACCAGACCATGCCGGAGATGAACGGTGCGGACTTTGCCCGTGAACTCCTGGCAATTCGGCCCGATCTGCCGATTATTCTCTGCACGGGTTTCAGCGAAAAAATCAACGAGAAAAGTGCCCGGGAAATCGGAATCCGCGAATTTGCCATGAAACCCCTTAGCCTGCAAAATATGGCCCTGCTTATTCGCAAAGCCCTGGACACCCCCAGTACGATAACTCACTGATGATCCATTGCTGCCGGGTCGGGTCATGACGTTTGACTGTCAGCTCTTTAAGCTTGATTCCTGGGCATTCGCCTTTTTGTCACGGGTTCCAATCTAACACCAGAGGTCTCTCATGCCGAAAAATATATACGGATTTAAATATGGAAAATATGGAGAAACAACGGCAATTATTGCCAAGGAGACAGGCCTTGGCCTGATGGCAAATAATTACACCAGCAAGGGCTCCGCCTTTTCTCTTGAAGAAAGAACAGCTCTTGACCTGGACGGCGCTCTGCCCCCCACCCCCCGCACCCTGAAAACCCAGATCGAAAACAGCGTCATCAAGGTTACGGGCAAGGAGGACGATATTGAACGATTTATCTATATCCGCGCCCTGTTTGACCGCAACGTTACCCTGGCCCATGCCCTGATCAGCAGCGAAATCAAACATTACATGGGTATCATCTACACCCCCACTGTGGGACTTGCCTGCCAGCGCTATTCCACCATCTTCCGCCGGGCCAACGGCATCCATTTTTATCCGGGAAATATCAACAGGGCCGAAGAGATCTTGAAACGCTACCGGCACCGGGACATACGGGTGGCCGTTGTTACTGACAACCAGGGCATTCTTGGCATTGGTGACCAGGGGGCCGGCGGCATTGCCATCTGTCTCGGCAAACTGATGCTCTACACAGAAGGCGCCGGCATTGCGCCATGGCATTGCCTGCCCGTCTCTCTTGACGTGGGGACCAATAACAAGAGTCTGCTGGAAGCGGATGACTATCTTGGCTGGCGTCATGAACGGCTCACCGGAGACGACTATCTTTCCTTTGTCCAACAGTTTGCCAGGGCCTTTCGGGCGATTTTCCCCAATGCCCTCTGCCAGTGGGAGGACTTCTCCAAACAAAATGCCTTTGCCATCCGGGACACCTATCTCCACGACCTGATTTCATTTAATGATGATATCCAGGGCACCGGCGCCATCACCCTGGCCGCCATTCTTACGGCAATGAAGATCAAAAAAGAGAAATTAGAAAATCAGATCTTTCTGGTGCATGGGGCCGGGGCCGGCGGGGTCGGCATTGCCGAACAGCTCAAGACAGCACTTGTCGAAAAAGGACTGAGCCTGGCGCAGGCGGTTGAGCGGATTTTCACCGTGGATAGCC
>JAGHCC010000326.1 GCA_021160685.1 Desulfobulbaceae bacterium
ACCTCCAACAATAGAAGTTTGTATGGTGACTTGAAATTGAATGAAATATTAACAAATACACTATGTGTTAACATTTTATTTGTCAACTCAAAACACACCAAAAACGACAAAAAATAAGAGTAAAAAAATTAGCAACTTGGAGATTTCATTCAAGATTATCATTGGTAAAATGAATACCAACGATCATCGTTCTACTTTATTATTTAAAGGGAAATAATCTGCCATTAACAACATTCCTCATCTCTCCCATCCTCATCAACCTTCACGGTTCATCTTATTTTTTTTCTATTCTGGCTGAATGGATACATTTTTTCTTCCCTTTATGGCAACTCTTTGGTCGGCAGATTTGGCAGCGTTCATCGCTGCACCACTGGCAAGAAAAACAATCAGAACAGGGATACTTTTGACATCTCGGGTTAGGGTCCGGGACATAGATCATCCCCTTGTTGTCAGGTAGTTTCTGAAAGGCCATTTTCCACTCCGCTTCAAAAGCTCATCGATGTAGCTTTGCCCACACATTTAGCCCAACTTTTTGCGATTCACTATCAAAAAGTTCTGTAAAGATTATTGCCTCGCATCAGGATACAAATGATCCTGATTATGTCGACTACCGGGAAGTTGATCTCGACAACCTTGAGATGAACAGACCACGTTAAAGTGCCTTGACCGCGCTGATCAGTTCATCCAGGGTTGTATATTTTTGTAGCTGCTCCTGGGAAATAGCTGTTTCAAGGGGATCAGTATCTTTGAGAACAACTGGATAATCTAGTTTCATGTCATATTTTTCCTCGAACTCATCTCTATGCAGAAACTCCATTTCAATAGCAGAACTTTCTCTGAATTCTTTCCACTTTTTATTTTCGGAGAAGGTGTCGAAGGTCATTTGGCACAAATTACAGGAATAGGTTTCCGGATTGACTATCTTATGGCCAATATCCAGTATTTTGCTTACGTATCCACTGTCAGCGTTATACACAAAGATCAGTTTCATAGTATCTCCTGCCGCTTCCTGTTGCAGTCTCTGCTGCAACAGGAAGCGATGTTTTTGAAATGTAATAGTTGACCAGTGCCTTGGATCGGAGCCGGAGTTTATGCCCGCAGGGTGCTTATCTCAAATAGGCATGTATGGTTTCGGCATGGGCTGCAACGAAAAAGTTTGGCAACCTGTTTATGCCCTTCCCTGTTACTAAGTCAAGGCGCCAATATGTCCTGAGACCAGGATATTGCAGCAGCAACTCCGGGAAAGCCAATGGTTGAGATAAGGAGTAAAAGAGTATGGTAGATCTCTTCCTCGGAGGCGCCCTCCTGGAGAGCCCTACGGGTGTGAGAGTGAACTGAACCTTCTGACCCTGCAGAGGCTGCGGCGGCAAGCTGAATCAGTTCGATATACTTGGGGGAAATGGGGCCGGCATTACGAATTGCAGCGCCAAGATTTTCATGTGCAGCGAGCACCTCTGGAAATAATTCAGTAAGCCTTTTGTAATGTTTGGGTCTTTTGGGATCAGTCATAACAGCCTCCTGGGTCTTATGGTGAAGTGTGATGCTCATTATACCTTTCTTAAAAAAACAAGCAAATTGAAGGTGCACTTTATTAATCATTTATGTGTCTTATTATATAAATAGAGGTAACTATTCAGATGGAGCTCCAAATTGGCCTAACCACCGTTCCGTAACTGTTCAGGAGTGCTCCATATCGAAGTCTACGCTTATCTGGTTCATTCGGAGTCTACGCTTACCTGGGACTTCGAACGGTAAGCGAAGACTCCGCACTTGTGCTATTCAAGAAGGCCAGGTAAGCGCAGACTCCGAAATGGGACAAGATGGGGTGCTCCTGAACAGTTACAAATAGAGTATGAATATGGAATGCTTCTGCCCTCCGGGCACATAAGTGTTTGATGATAAAATAGAGAGGAGGCAAGCCATGCCACGAAGTGAAATCGAACTGCCCTACCGTGTCGAATACCTTTCGATACTCGATGAAAAAGGTCATGTTGACACGGCTCTTGAACCTGATATCCCGGATGTCCTTTTACTAAAGCTCCACAAAGAGATGTTGGCCGGTCGGCGCTTTGATGAGCGGATGCTGAACCTGCAAAGGCAGGAACGCATTGGCACATTTCCTCCGATTAAGGGCCAGGAGGCTTCCCAGCTTGGAGCGGTGGCGAACCTGAAGGCCTCTGACTGGATGGTCCCTGCTTTCCGGGAAGCCCTTGCCGAGTTCTGGCGTGGAAAACCCAAGGAAAATTTTATTCTTTTTTATGGTGGCTATGAAGAAGGAGGAGCTGTTGAAGAAGGGCGAAATGATCTTCCTGTCTCCATACCCGTGGGGTCACAGATGCTCCATGCAGTTGGAATCGGGATGGCTATCAAGTATCGCCGCCAGCCCGATGTGGTCATGACGTTTTTTGGCGATGGCGCTACCTCCGAGGGCGATTTCCATGAGGCACTGAATTTTGCCGGCGTTTTTCAGTCTCCGGTTGTTTTTATCTGTCAGAATAATCAATGGGCCATATCTGTCCCGCGATCAAAACAGACCCATGCAAAAACTATTGCCCAGAAAGCACTTGCCCATGGACTTCCAGGTATTCAGGTTGACGGCAACGATATTCTGGCCGTCTATGCTGCAACCCGGGAAGCAGTCGAGCGTGCCAGGTCCGGAGGAGGGCCAACCCTAATCGAGAGTTTCACCTATCGACTGAGTCTTCATACCACGGCCGATGACCCCAAAAAATATCGCTCGGAGGAAGAGGTGAAAGAGTGGGCAAAAAAGGATCCAATTCCACGTTTTCAGACCTATTTGAAAAACAAAGGGCTTCTCTCTGACGAGGAGATAGGACAGCTTGAGACAGAAATTGCCGAGGAGGTGCAGGGTGTTGTCGACAGGGCTGAAAAACGTATGCAGGAGGAAGTTGACCCCCTGGGTATGTTTGACCATACCTTTGCCGAACTCCCACCAAGCTTGATCCAACAGAGGCAGGAAATGGAACACGAGTTATCCTTGATGCAAGAGGAGGCGAGCCATGACTAAAATGACAATGGTAGAGGCCTTGAATCTGGCAATGCGTCAGGAGATGGAAAAGGATGACAGGGTTGTTGTCCTGGGTGAGGATGTGGGGGTTGATGGCGGTGTGTTTCGTGTTACTGACGCACTCATTAAAACTTTTGGTGAGGAACGGGTTGTTGACACGCCGCTTGCCGAATCCGGAATTATCGGAACTGCTATCGGTATGGCTGTGTATGGCCTGCGTCCTGTCTGCGAAATTCAATTTTCCGGTTTTTCCTATTATATTTTTCACCAGCTTGAGGCCCATGCGACCCGTCTTCGCCATCGTTCCCAGGGGAGATTTCATGTTCCTTTGGTTGTTCGCGCTCCATATGGTGGAGGAGTTCGCGCCCTGGAGCACCACTCCGAAAGTCGAGAAGCGTATTACGCCCATACGCCTGGGGTGAAGATGGTTATTCCGTCGGGGCCCAGAAATGCAAGAGCCCTGCTGGTAAGCGCTATCCGTGATCCCGATCCGGTGGTATTTTTTGAACCTAAGGCCCTCTACCGAGCCTTCCGTGAGGAAGTCCCTGATGAGGAAGAGACCCTGCCGTTAGGCCAGCCCCGGATCGCCAGAGAAGGAGAGGATGTCACCATTATTGCCTATGGCGCCATGATGGCTCTTGTCATGGAAGCGGCGGAAGAATTGCAGGAAAAGCATGGTATTGCTGCAGAGGTGATTGACCTTCTGACCATATCACCATTGGAAGATGATATGATTGCCGATTCCGTCAAGAAAACAGGGCGGGCAGTGGTGGTGCATGAAGCGCCCAGGAGTTTTGGTCCGGGGGCGGAAATCGTTTCCCGTATCATTGAAAAATCCTTTTATTATCTCGAGGCTCCTGTCAAACGCATCACCGGTTATGATATCGTCTACCCACTTTCTGCAAGAGAAAAGTACTACATGCCTGATGCCGGGAAAATTATACGGGCAGTACAAGAAACATTAAAGGCATAGGAGGCTGCCAGAGAATGCCCTTTTCCCCCAACACTTCGTTATTTTTAAAAAATTATGCTCGTAGGTAAGCGAGTTTACGAGACTCCGATATTAAACATATGACTGCGCTTATTTTTTAAAAATGCCTTGATTTGAAAAAAAATTGCTATTCTCGGACAGCCTCCTAGAGGAGGAGCCATGCTGCAGAATTTTACGTTGCCGGATCTTGGCGAAGGCATACATGAGGGAGAGATTCTTGAAGTAGCTATTTCTCTCGGCGATGAAGTCAAAGAAGGAGATGTGATCCTGGTTGTTGAAACCGATAAGGCTGCCGTGGAAATTCCTTCACCCTATACAGGTATTGTGGAGGAAGTACGCGTTAAACCTCATGATGTTGTCAAGGTGGGAAGTGTCATGGTCGTCTTCCAGGTTCAAGAAAAAGAGGACGCTCCACAGAAGCATAAGGAAAGCGCGACCCCTTTATATTCGAAAAAAACAACCCATGACACAGAAACGCCACAAGTGAAAAAAGGGCCGGTGCCGGCTTCTCCCGCAACAAGAAAACTGGCCCGGGAGTTGGCTGTTGACCTCAGGGAGATCCCTGGAAGTGGACCGGCAGGACTGGTAACAGCAAACGATGTTCGTAGTTTTGCCCAAGGCAAGAGTGCTGAAAGCACGGTACAGGAAAGTGCAGATGTGGGCAAAGAAAAAACAACAGCACCTCTTTCTGGACCTGTGAAGCTTCCTGATTTCAGTTGCTGGGGCGATGTAGAGACCATCCCGCTGCAGTCCACCAGGAAGGCTATTGCCAGAAAAATGACTCTGTCCTGGAGCCAGATTCCCCATGTGTCGCTCCAGGAGCTGGCAGATATCACCGAGCTTGAAAAAATAAGACAGAAAAACAAGATTGAGGTTGAAGGGCATGGCGGCAAGCTTACCCTGACGATTTTTGTTTTAAAGGCCGCCTTTGCCGCCCTCGAGGCTTTCCCTCATTTTAATGCCAGCCTGGATGCAGCCCAGGAAAATATTCTCCTGAAAAAATATTATAACCTTGGTCTTGCCACCGATACGGAACGTGGATTGCTGGTGCCTGTCATTCGTGATGTGGGCAAGAAAAGTATGCTGGAGCTGGCAATCGAACTCCCCCAGATCACTGAGAAGGCGCGGCAGGGAAGGCTTAGCCTTGATGAAAGTACAGGAGGCACCTTTACAATTACTAATATTGGCGGTATTGGCGGAACAGGATTTGTCCCCATTATCAATTTTCCGGAAGTTGCCATTTTAGGGCTTGGAAAGGCACGGTGGCAACCTGTTGTCTGTGAAAATGACAGAGGGGAGCAGGATATTGTTCCCCGCCTGATGCTTCCCATTGTGCTTTCTTTTGATCACAGGGTGCTCGATGGTGCGGAAGGAGCCCATTTTGTTAATCATATCAAAGAAACATTGGAAAACCCGGCAAGAATTCTGTTCTTCGAACAGTGTAATAGTTCACCAAGGTCTACATAACTTAGAAGAACTCGGGGTGTAAAAGATCACCAGGGCCTTAGATTTGTTCATTTCGGACTTCGAACGGTAAGCGGAGCGAAGCGCAGACTCCGCACTAGTGCTATTCGAGAAGGCCTAAATGGGCGAAGAGGTAAGCGCAGACTCCGTGAGGTGCTGGTGAACTTTCACCGAACAGTGAGCAGGAGAGGACGTACAATGGTCGTTGGTGAGATAACGCAGAAAACCGATTTACTGGTCATCGGTGCAGGTCCGGGAGGCTATGCCGCTGCGTTCAGGGCAGCAGATCTGGGCCTGGATGTCATTCTTGTTGATAACAGGGAGAGTCCGGGAGGAGTCTGTCTTTTTGAAGGCTGCATCCCCTCCAAGGTTTTTCTTTATCTCTCTGAACTGATCCATGATGCACGTCGAGCTGGGAAAATGTGCGTCCATTTCAATGAACCGCGCCTTGATGTGAAGGAGATCCGCCAGTGGAAGAAAAGCGTGATCAACAAACTCTCCCATGGGCTTACCGGGCTTACCGAAAAAAGGAATATCCAGTGGCTCCAGGCACAAGCGGTTTTTGAGGATTCCAGCACGGTGCGTCTCATCGATTCCGATGTCGCGCACATTAAATTTCGTCATGCCATTATTGCCACGGGCTCAGCTCCTCAGGTGCTACCAACTGCAGTCACAGGTGGAAAGAGGATCATGAACTCCACAGGGGCCTTGGATTTTCAGACTGTCCCTGGAACGCTTCTGGTTATAGGGGGAGGCTATATTGCCCTGGAACTGGGGCAGGTTTATGCTGCTTTGGGCAGCAAGGTGTCCATGGCTGTACGCAGTAAAATTTTACGCGAGGTGGATAGTGAACTTGTCGCCCCCCTTGCCCGGAAAATGTCAGAACTCTGTGAAGATATTTATCTGCAGACAGTGGTTGATTCTGTCAAGGAGAACGAGAATGGGGTTGATGTCGTACTGAAGGGAGAAGACGGGAAAACCGTTCATAAGACATTTGATCGCCTCCTGGTTGCTGTGGGCCGTGTCCCCGTAACACAAGAGCTGGGCCTTGAAAAAACAGAGGTGGAGGTAGACGAAAAAGGTTTCATTGCAGTCAACGACAAGCAGCAGACAGCCGATGCGCATATCCTGGCTGTGGGTGATGTGGTGAAGGGACCCATGCTTGCCCACCGGGCCATGCGTCAGGGAAAAGTGGCGGCAGAGGTTCTTGCCGGTATGGCATCGGCCTATGATGTCCGGGCCATTCCGGCAGTTGTCTATACCGATCCCCAGATCGCCTGGTGTGGTCTCACCGAAAATGAGGCGAAAAAAGATAATATTGCATATGAGGTTACTCGTTTCCCCTGGGGCGCTTCCGGCAGGGCAGCCACCATGGGAATCTCTGAAGGATTGACGAAATTGTTCCTGGAACCGGAAACAGGGCGCATATTGGGGGCGGGAATAGTAGGGCGTGATGCTGAAGCCCTTATTGCCGAATGTGTACTTGCCGTTGAGATGGGAGCACTTGCTGAAGACCTGGCTCTTACTGTCCACCCCCATCCAACATTGACTGAAACCGAAGGAGAGGCCGCTGAAATTTTTCTGGGCACCTCAACCCACTTTATCGGAAATAGGAAATGATTTCTTCCCGGTCCTGTCACCTCTACTGTCCGGGGAACAAGGAATACGGAGATGCCCTTACCTTTCAAAACAAACTTGCCGACATGCGCCTGCAGGGGGAAATTCCAGATTCTCTGGTGCTGCTGGAGCATCCTCCTACCTATACGTTGGGCCGAAAAAGCAACAGGGATCATTTCAGTGTTCCTCGGGACTGGATTGATAGTGGCCGGGTTTCAGTGCATGAGGTAGACCGTGGCGGGCAGATAACATTCCATGGGCCGGGCCAGCTTGTCGGTTATCCGGTGATCAAACTTGATGACGGAAATAAACAGATTGTCCAGTATATCAGAAAGCTTGAGAGCATGCTTGTTGCGGCCCTTCGTTCCCTTGGAATTGACGGCAGGACACAAAAAAATGCGCGTCTATCTCCTCCCTCCACCGGGGTGTGGGTCAATGATGAAAAAATTGCCGCAATCGGGATAAAGGTCAATGGAAACATGGTGACAACCCACGGCTTTGCTTTAAATATCAATACGGATCTTGATTATTTTGAAAAAATTATTCCATGCGGAATGAAAGACAAGACAATCACTTCAGTGGAACGCTGCCTCGGCCATCCCATTCCCATGGCCCTGGCAATCAATAAAGTGGTGATGGCTTTTGCCAAGGTGTTTCATTATGAGTTTACTGAACAGTACGGAACATATGTTGCCTAAGCCCTCCTGGATCAGGATTCGTTGGTCCCGGAATGCTACCTACGACAGAATGGAAGAATTACTTCATGCCAATGGAATCCACACTGTCTGCCGGGAGGCACGCTGCCCGAACACCATGGAATGCTGGAGCCGGGGAACGGCAACATTTCTTATTCTGGGGAATGTCTGTACGCGGAACTGTCATTTCTGTTCGGTAAAAAAAGGATCTCCTGTGCCGCCCGATGAAAGTGAGCCTGTTCGTGTTGCCAAGACAGTACAGGCAATGGGATTGCGCCATGCTGTGATTACCTCTGTAACGCGGGATGACCTTTCGGATGGCGGCGCAGCCTGCTTTGCAGAAACTATCAGGATGATCAACACTCATGTCCCACAATGCACTGTGGAGGTCCTGGTCCCTGATTTTGTCGGGAGAAAAAAAGATCTTTCAGAGGTTCTAATGGCTGGTCCTGATGTGCTTGCCCATAACGTGGAGACAATACCTCGGCTGTATAAAAAATTCGTCCCCAGGCAGACTATCAGCGATCCCTGGATCTTCTTTCCCAAACGAAAAAAGATCATCCCGGTGTAAAAGTAAAATCAAGCATCATGCTCGGGCTGGGAGAATCCGGGGATGAAATAAGAGCGGTCATGGCAGACTTGTGGAAGGCCGGCTGTGATATCCTGACGTTGGGACAATATCTCAGCCCAACCAGGAATCATTTTCCTGTGATGAGATATTGGACGCCGAATGAATTTATCACCCTGAAAGAGATAGCATTTTCATTGGGATTTTCCTGGGTTGAATCGGGACCATTGGTCCGGAGTTCTTATCGGTCAGAAGTGCCTTTTGGGCAGGCGGAAGCATAATACATGAGGGCAGGTGTACATGCAATTTGTCCTTAATATTCCAACGCACAACAAGGAGAAAATAACATGCCTGAAGCTGATATTGGATTGATCGGTCTTGCCGTCATGGGACAAAATCTGGTGCTGAATATAAACGACCATGGTTTCGTGGCTGCCGTGTTTAACCGTACAACCTCGAAGGTTGACGAGTTTATGTCGGGCAGAGCCAAGGGCACGAATATCATCGGCACAAATTCCCTGGAGAAAATGGTCGGTAAACTAAAAAAACCACGTCGGGTCATGATGATGGTCAAGGCCGGTTCTGTGGTCGATTCGTTCATCGATATGCTGGTGCCGCTTCTGGATCGCGGCGACATCATCATTGACGGCGGCAACTCTCTTTACACCGACACCAACCGCCGTACTCGCGCATTAGCTGAGCAAGGCATTCTTTATATAGGTACCGGTATTTCAGGTGGAGAGGAAGGCGCGCGCAAAGGTCCGTCCATCATGCCTGGCGGTAATCCTGATGCATGGCCCCATGTAAAGGAACTTTTCCAGTCCATCGCTGCCCGGGTTGATAATGTACCGTGCTGCGACTGGGTCGGCGAGGAAGGTGCCGGGCATTTCGTGAAGATGGTACACAATGGCATTGAATACGGCGACATGCAGCTTATTTGCGAAGCATATGATTTCATGCGCCGCGGTCTGGGCCTGGACGAGGAAAAGATGCAGTCCGTGTTTGGTCAATGGAACAAGGGGGTACTTGATTCTTATCTGATCGAGATCTCAAGCAACATTCTCGGTTTCAAGGATGAAGACGGCACACCTTTAACGGAGAAGATCCTCGACACAGCCGGACAGAAGGGCACAGGCAAGTGGACTGGCATCAATGCGCTGGATTTAGGCATTCCACTGACCCTCATTGGTGAGGCCGTGTTTGCCCGTTGCCTGTCTGCAATGAAGGAAGAACGCCTTCAGGCCGCATCGGTTCTTGAGGGGCCCACAGTCAATTTTAACGGCGATGTGAACGAATTCATCCATTACCTGCGCGATGCGCTGTATGCCTCGAAAATTATTTCTTATGCCCAGGGCTATATGCTTATGCATGAAGCGGCGAAACAATATGGCTGGAATTTGAATTCCGGCAGTATTGCCCTCATGTGGCGTGGCGGCTGTATTATTCGCAGTGCCTTCCTCGACAATATCAAACAGGCTTTTGATAAAAATTCGGAACTTACCAATCTATTGCTTGATGATTTTTTCCGCAACGCCATCAATGAAGTCCAGGCGGGTTGGCGCAAAGTTGTCACCAAGGCCATTGAGCTTGGTGTCCCGACACCGTGCTTTTCCGCTGCCCTGGCCTATTATGATGGCTATCGCAGTGCCAGGTTGCCGGCCAACCTGCTGCAGGCGCAGCGCGACTACTTCGGCGCTCACACCTATGAACGTCTCGACAAACCTCGCGGCGAATTCTTCCATACCGATTGGATCGGTAGTGGCGGCAAAGTGTCATCGACTACTTATAATGTTTGATGGTCTCGTAAAAATTACATTTTTCTAATTTTTCGTCATTTCCGCGTCGGCGGGAATGACAGAGTAGGAGACTTTTTACGAAGCCATCAATGTTTAGATGGTAACTAATCAGTAAAGTAACCGGGGGCCCCGGCATTTATTTTAAAAGTAACATTTCTCCCTCACCCTATGACTCCCCAGGGAGAGGGGATATCCGAGGT
>JAGHCC010000086.1 GCA_021160685.1 Desulfobulbaceae bacterium
AGGGGTACACATAATTGGCAAAATCGCCGTACTGTAACTGTTCAGCTTTCCTGCCAGCTTAGATAACGAATCCGGTTGCCGCGCCGCTCAAACATAACCCGAACCTCGGTCTCCACCCCTTCCGCGTGAAATTCCTCTTCCTCTTCTCCGGCCTCAACCCTTCCAGGCCCACCCCTGGCAACTATGGAATAATATTTATTGCCGCCCGCCTCATAAGTTAACGAGGACGAGCAGGCATCGAAACGTTCATTTCCCAGGATATTCCTCGCCAGAGCCGCAGTCAAAGTGGCATGTGTTTCCTGGGCCTCCCGGTAGGCCTCTTTTTTTTCCTCATCTTCCTCGGTCAAAAAGTCAAGCATGAAAGGAGTAAGGCTATTAAAATTAATCCGTCCCTTGCTGTTATGCACTGTAAAAACATCAGAGGCCTTAAAGCGGCCAGTCAGTTCTTCCGTCCCCTTGACGAGAAAAAATTCCGTCGGATCCTTTAGCGGCCCGTTGCGGGGTAGGTAGGGGTCATCAAGCGCTTCGTAATAATCCCCTTCCGCGCCGTTTAAACGATGTAGATCATTGGAGTCCCGCCAGTCCAGCAGAGAATCAACAATAATAGCCTTTTGTTCTTCTTCAACTGCCAAATAGTCGAGAAAAAGATTGATGAGCGGCTTGTTCAGTTTATTCAAATCAATTTTACCTGATTCATTCACCACATAATAGTCAATTTTTCCATTTGCCAGTAAGGCATCATAGGGATAACCCAGAAGTAATGCCTCATCCAGGACATCCATCTCCTCCAACGGCTTGTCAAGCAGCCTGAAAATTCCAAGGTTAAGGCCGCCCTGGGCAAGGCAAAGTCCAATGGCCCTAGCCTTGGCATGAAAAGCGATCTGCTGGTTCGTTCGCACCGACAAAATCAGCTGAGCGGCCAAAAAACTGACCATCAGCATGATCATGATCACGACAACCAGGGCAAAACCTTTCTGTTTTCCGTTGTCCGTTGTCACAACTTTGTCATGTCTGCAGTTCAATCTTGCCCCGAAATCGTAAACGTTCACCAGCACCTCATCTTCGTCCGTTTGGACCTTGTCGCATAGAGGGGCTATAGTGCCAAGGCCCAAACGAACAAATCTAAGGCACTAGTAAACGCTTACAAGACTGTGGTTGCCGTAAAATCAGTGTCCCGGTGAACGGTTACCCGAAATCTACGAAAAAACGCGAAATCAAAGATTTTTCTCCAGCTTCAAGCTCATCAGATCAGTATCATCATCTGTTATAATAACCACACGATACTTATGTCCTTCCAAAAAAAGAGAAAAATCTGTCTCCTCTTCTTCATCATCATCAAAATCGCCTGTAAACCGTGCCTCCTCCTCAAAGCCAAGCAGGTTGTCAAGAATCTCTGTCCTTTTTGTCTCGAGATGTTGAATTTTCTGCATAGACAGAGAAAAACTCTGCAAAACAGCAACATAGGAAAGACCAAGAATCATCACCGCCACCAGGACTTCAAGCAGAGTGAAGCCATCAGTCTCGGCGCGACAGCTCTTTTTTTCTGCACCACGCGGTGAATTCATATTCCCTTTCATTCAACTCGATCGCGACAACTCTGGACGATTCATCATACTCCACTAAAAAAGAATCCAGGTCTGCCATCAGACAGAACATATCCTCATAATCCGGCACATATTCATCATCATAATCACTGAGGTAATAATCGCGCTTTTCCTGATAATAGAGCGCCCTCTCCCCAGGATCATACCGGTAAACAGCCAGAACAACTCCGGCAGAGGTATAAAACAATGGAACGCGGGTTACGATACGCAAGATGTCATCATCAGTGGAGATGACAATCTTCTTCTTTCTTTCATCATACCAGCCGCCTTTAATCTGACGATGAAGCAAATCAGCCAGGCCCAGTTCCCGCCCCACGGCAAGAAGTTTTTTTTCACCTTTTTCGGAAAATCGGATTCCGACATTCAAAACAGAATAAATCATGGCCGAGATCAACGCCAGCAGCAGAACCGCCACCAAAACCTCAAATAATGTGAATCCTTTTTGTCGCATGTTACTGAATGACCGGTAACGCAGTCAAAGGGTCCATGATAATGATACAGCTCCGCTTCTCCTGTGACAGGGTCAATTGGGCCGGGGTGACATATCCCTTTGGTGAAAAAACTATTTCTCCGGGTTCCAGAACAAGGAGGGCCTCATCAGCAATATCCAGAAATCGCTCTTCCTGAAGCCCACCTGTCAAGCGCATAACCCGGCCATCATCATCCAGAGAGACGAGGATATCCTCTCCCTTGGTGACAGCTTTCAGACGGACATAACGAAGGTTAGCCACGACACTGCCAACCTGTTTCCGAAAAGAAAGATTCTCCATAAAACGGCCGATAGCCGGAACTGAAACAGCGGCAAGAACGCCAAGCAGAATCAGGACCGTGAGCAGTTCAAGCAAAGAAAATCCTCTGTCGGCTCCCTCTGCCCTTGTTACGGAATCAAGCACCCCGCCCCTCTCAGC
>JAGHCC010000394.1 GCA_021160685.1 Desulfobulbaceae bacterium
ATCATACGGCTCCTCCGCAGGAATGAATTCCTTGTAACTGTTCAGCAGATAAGCGTAGACTTCGAGACAACCTGGGTGCAAATACCGGCATTTATTTTAAGAGTAACATTTCCCCCTCACCCTAACCCTCTCCCTCAGGGAGAGGGGATATCCGAGGAAGTAGAAAATTTACAATTATTAAAAACGTTATTAAGGGCTACCTCCCTCTCCCTGGGGAGAGGGTCGGGGTGAGGGGTGTTGTTATTTAGAAGCAAGAAACACTATTGAGCAGGCGTCATGTCCATAGTCGGCACATCATCCTCTATTTTTTTTGGGCCGTTCCTGTATTGGCCTCCAGCATCTTGGACGTGGCCTCTTTGAGTTTGGATTCCGAATCGATGAGGAATTGGGCCGAGGTAACCACGCTTGCGTGCTGCATCAGGCCTTTGATGATCTCCGTATAACCGTCCGCTTCAAGACCGGTCACCACCTCCCGTGGCTCAAACACACCAGGCCCTGTCACCACAAAGACCTGCTGTCTGGTGCCGGATCGGACAATGGCCTCGGAGGGTACAGCCAGCACCTTGTCCCGTTTGCCGGCATGGATTGTGATATCGGCAAACATGCCCGGTCTGAGCTGACCATCATCATTGGCAAAGACCAACCGGACCTTGACGGTGCGGGTGCTGCCCTCTTCATAGGGATACACGTAATCAATGGTCCCCATAAACTGCTTGCCGGGCCGGCTGGCCACCTTAATCATGGCTGTGTCCCCGGAACGGATCCAGGGCAGATCTGTTTCAAATACGTTGGCATAGACCCAGACCTGAGACAAGTCGGCTATGCGGTACAGTTCCGTCTTGGGTGTAAGATAATGGCCACCCTCTACCCCGATGTTGATGACTGTACCGGTAAACGGTGAGTCGATGGGTAGCTCTCGTTTGACAACACCTGTCTGTTCCAGCTGGCGAATTACTTTTTCCGGAATATCAAAGTAGGCCAGACGCTTCCGTGTGGCGCTGACCAGTCGTTTTGCATCTTCTCTGATCTCTTTCATGGAGCTTTGTGCCAGTACCCGGGCATTGGCAATGGCCAGCAGGTATTCCTCCTGGGTGGAGACCAGCTCCGGCGAATAAATGGTGAGCAGGGTCTGGCCCTTTTTGACCTTCTCTCCGGTTTTGCCGACCAGGATCTGTGCGGCCCAGCCGTTAAACTTGGAGTGGATCATGGTCAGAGTTTCCTCATCAAAGGCAACCCGGGCCGGGGTTTTGATTAATTTACTCATGCTGCGTTCCATGGCCATACCGGTACGAACCCCTATCTTCTGGACAAGCACCGGGTTGATTCTCACTGTACCTGCGGGGCCGGAGAAGGATTCATCGTCGGCATAGACGGGGATATAGTCCATGCCCATTTGATCTTTGGCCGGTACCGGGGAAGTGATGGCCGGATTCATAGGATTACGGTAAAAGAGTGCTTTTTTGTCTTCGTGTGCCTCCCCTTTCGGGGCAGTAAATGAGCTGAACAGCAAGAGGAGCAGGACAAAAACAGCAAAGGAACGGTAGGTAAGTGGGGATGTGTTTTTCCTATTCATTCTTGTCCTCCTTATATATAGAAGCACCGGTTGCGGCCTCAAAAATAAGGTTGGGTTAGCGAATTGTAGCTCTCAATGTTGTCGGGTTACGCTCAAATCTGCTTACTCCATGGTTCCGGGCTCTGCCAAGTAAAGCGTAACCCGACATTTGGAGAAAGAAGCCGCTAACCCAACCTACACTATTGACTCCTGAATTCTTAATTTTCAAGCCTGAATATTGTCCAATTATACGGAGATTCCGCGAAAAAAAAGGGATTCCGACCAACATCAGGTCATCTTTTAACGAGGTCTGAAGTTATTTTTTGAGCGAGCCTTCATATACAGAAGCACCGGTTGCAGCCTCAAGCCCGGCCAGAGCCTTAAAGGCGCGGCTCAACTGCCGCCAGTAGGTAATTTTGTACTGATACAGAGCCAATTGGGCCCGCACCACATTCAGGAAATCGACCTTGTTGACCTGGTACCCTTTGAGCATGGCCGCAGCGGTTTGCTCAGCCTGGGGTATTAATGAAGTCAGATAGAATTCACTCTGCTGAGCAGAACTGGAATACTCGGAAAATTCAGTTGAGACCTCTGCCCGGATACGGTCCCTGAATTGACGAATCTTATGCTCGGTAGCCAGGGACTCGCTGGTGCGCTGGGCAACAGCCTGGTCCTGTTTGGATCCCGTCCAGACAGGCAGATTCATACTCAACATGAAGGAGGCAAAATCACTGCGGTCACGGCCATCGGGAAAATCCTGGCGGTAGCCATAGGCAGCTCCCAGGGTGAAATCAGGATAGTAGTCCTTGCGGGCCAGTTCGATCCTGGTTCTGGCAGCAACGGTTTTTTTCTGCAGGGCAAGTAAACCGGGCCGACTGGCAAGCGCTACCTCCTGTAACATGCTGACAGGTAGAACCTCCGGCAAGTCAAGGGCTACGGATATAGGGAACTGAAAGCAGGAGTCGTACGGTCGATTGAGCAAAGCAGCAAATGCGGCCTTAGTCTTCTCTATGGAATTGATCAGCGAAATTTCCCGGTCCATGATCCTGGACAACTCAACCTGGGCCAGCAACACGTCCTGCTGTAAACCTTTCCCCACCTCATACTTGGTTCGGGCAGCAGCAACAGTTGCACGGAGAAGATCCTGGTTGGAGCGGATAATGGTCAGGCTTTTCTGCAGATAGAAAATATCCCACCAGGTTTTTTTGACCTTTTTGATAAGATCCAGCCTGGCTTCGTCGACCTGTTCCAGGGCGGCCTCGGCCTCGAGTTCCGCGCTCTGTTCCTTTAGGGCCAACTTGCCGGGAAAGGGAAATTTCTGGCTGATTCCAACCTGCATCTGGGTCATGTTTTCTTGGTCCAGATCAAAGGTGTCCGTGGGCACATTCAAGGCCCTCAGGGAGAGAACCGGATCAGGCAAGCTGGACTGCTGGGAGGGGATAGCAGCCAGGGCATCGTATCGGGCACGGATAGCAGCCAGACCGGGATTGTTCTCCATGGCAACAGTAACAGCCTGCTGCAGGGAGAGTTCCTCGCAGTCACCGCCTTCCCGTGTACCGGCCAATCCGGATTTGACCGGCAGTAGAATAAGCAGCAGTAATAAAATTTCGACACAGTGGCTTGATCGTCTTTTCTCTCTGTCCGGCATAACACCCTCCTGCAGCAAACAGGGAAAGAAGTCCTTGTGAGAAGACATGTTCCGTGCCAATCAGCAGGCGTGCTGAATAGCGACCAATACAAGAAATGCAATGGAATATCTATATTCATTACCCTTGAATGCCTAAAAACACAACAGCGGCTATAAAAATATCATCTGTATACAAAAAACATAGGTCAGGCTCAGGAAGTTAGTACAGGTGGGATTCAAAGACAACAACCGAAAGTCAACATCGGATTGATATTCGTTGGCTAAAAAAGCAGGGTTATCTGCGGCCAGGCACTATGGATTCGTTGTCATGGTCTTGTGGTAGTGAACAGACCGGCTCTATTCGATACCGCATGGAAGCAGACCGGATGATATTGAATTACCGGCACCGGCCACATGGTGGTGAATGGGAGCCAGTTGAACAGGTAATATCCTTTGACCGGACATCTTGCAACTATGGCGGTCACCGGACATGGTTTCTTTGCCCCCGATGCTGGAAACGGGTGGCTGTTCTTTATGGTGCAGGGAAATATTTCCTCTGCCGCCATTGCTATGACCTGGCCTATGGCAGCCAGCAGGAAAGCCCGCCCTTTCGCCTCTTGCGTAAAGCACAAAAAATCCGGGCATGCTTAGGAGGGTTATAGAATCAACGCACGACTTCCTTGCCAGACAAGCCAAAGGGAATGCACTGGCGGACTTACAAACGCCTCTGTGCGAAGGCAGAGAGGGCAGATTGCTTATGCAATAAAGCGGCGGCTGAGCAGTTTGGAACAGCGATGGCTCGGCAGTTTGGGATAGTATTTTGAATCTTTTAGTTTTCAGGCTTTTATTCCAGACCGACTTACAAGAAAGGCCAGGAAGATACGGCGGTGACTTGGCGGTGATGACAACTTGATGGACTTCTTTCCAGAGAAATCGAAAAACCTGCACTGGAAAACGTTTGAAAGTCTCGATAAGAAGCAGAAAATGCACATCATTTATCACTTAAAATGGCTGGTAAGCCGCGATATTTTGAAGAGGGAACCCCTGGTCCATAAAAATTGGGATTATTGATGGCGGGAGAAGAACTCTAATTTTTGCTGGTACAATTTTCGGGGATGGTTACACTGGCGGGTGGTGATTATGGAACGGATGAAAGGATTTGACAAGGTTAGGATTGCGGCTTGAAGCCTATCAAGTTATTAGTGGTAAAATCAGTTTGAATTTGGAGAAAGTTTTGAAAAATCCGCTTTGAGGAGTTGACTCATGGAAAAAAGCTATAGCATAAATATAATTAGAAATGTGCCATACAAAACAAGTCTTACTTTGGGAGGAAATTGGGTCATGGCTCAAAAGCAAAAGGTTCAAATCCATAGAAAATGCAGTTAGCGTATCCTGTAAATGACAACAATTGAGTTCTTGACAGGGCAACTTGAGGAATCTCAGGCTGAATGTACC
>JAGHCC010000342.1 GCA_021160685.1 Desulfobulbaceae bacterium
ACCATGATCTTTTTGAAAATTGTGGGAATAGATATATTTCTGGTTTTCAACACGTTTTCAAAATTGAATGAACAGGTTTTCAACAGAGATTGTAGCGAATAAAAAAGTTAAATATCACAAAAAATAATGTCCAGTCAGGCTATGGCCAGACACTGACCAAAATGGTTTTTTTCTCAAAAATAAATCTTTTCCTTTTTTAAGACAACCAATTGAAATTATAGTACTTTCAACCCATTGGAAAACGAGATTTTTACTTTACTGATTTTAGTTCAAATTAGTAATAATTTCAATGAATAATAATAATAATAAAGGGATGGAAATTAGTTTTTTTATCCCTTCCCGAACGGCCTTATATGGAAATTGATCCTTGTTTTATTTCGCTTCATGAAAAATTATCTTTTCTCTTTGATTCAGCGCTGAAAAAGTCTATTTTTCCTGGTGCCGCTGTGGGTGTGGTGACAGGATCTCCGGCTGAAAGAAAAAAGTATATTATGACTTTTGGTCACAGGGCCGTCACTCCGGTAGTAAAACAACTTGATCAGGGAGTTTTTTTCGACCTCGCCTCTTTGACAAAACCCCTGGCCACAACTCTTGCTGTTCTGAGTCTGATTAAAGAAAAAAAAATACGCCTTGATGACAGACTCGATGATCTCCTGGAAAGAGAAGTTGCTCCAGAGAAGAGAGAAATTACCCTGTTTCATCTTTTGAACCATTGTTCCGGATTGCCTGCCCACCGTCTTTTTTATAAAGAAATAGTTAATTTTCCTAAAGAAAAGAGACAGGATTTACTTCTTTCCCGCATCTTGGGCGAACCTCTTGAATATAAAACCGGCTGCAAAGCGGTTTACAGTGATCTTGGTTTTATGTTGCTGGGAAAAATGATTGAAATGAAGTCACTGAAAAAATTGGATCAATATGTTGAAAATCGTTTACTGGCACCGCTTGATCTGGAAAAAGATCTTTTTTTTAATCCGCTGGATGAGAAAAAAGAAAAAAAATATGCGTCCACCGAAGATTGTCCGTGGCGGCAAAAGATTCTCTGCGGCGAGGTACATGATCAAAACTGCTATGCCGTTGGCGGCGTTTCAGGTCAGGCCGGGCTGTTTGGGACAATAAACGGGGTGCTGACCCTGGTCTCCATGCTTCACGATATCCATCAGGGCTGGACAAGGCATCCTTCTTTTAGAAAGGAAAATTTAAATTTCTTTTTCAGAAAGCAAAATATGGTGAGCGACAGCAGCTGGGGGCTCGGCTTTGATACACCGTCAAAAAAAGGATCAAGTGGTGGAAGGTTTATTTCGGACAAAAGCGTGGGTCATCTTGGTTTTACAGGAACATCTTTTTGGATCGATCCCCAGCGGCAGCTGGTCATGGTACTGCTGACAAACCGGATACATCCGCAGATTAAAGAAGGGATTAAAGTCTTTCGGCCCCTGTTTCATGATACTGTGATCAACTCTATTTTCTCGTAACTTCGGCATTAATCAAAAGTTACCTGTGCTCCGGATAAAGTTCAAGAACAGCCTCTCTGTCGGCTCTCATAATTCCTCTTTCGGTTATCAGTCCGGTGATCAGTCGGGCCGGAGTCACATCAAATGCATAATTTGCCGCCCTTGTTTCGGGAGGGCTGATACAGATGGTTTCCTGATTGTTATTTTGGGTCAAACCAGTGATGTAGTTGATTTCATCGGCGGATCTCTGTTCAATGGGAATTTCTTTCACACCGTCTCTGATTTGCCAGTCAAAGGTTGAGGAAGGCAGGGCGACATAAAAGGGAACAGAGTTGTCTTTTGCTGCCAGAGCCTTGAGGTAGGTGCCTATTTTATTGGCTACATCGCCTGTGGATGTGGTGCGGTCCGTGCCGGTAATAACCAGATCAACCATCCCATGCTGCATCAGATGCCCCCCAGTGTTATCGGCAATCAAGGTATGCTCCACGCCTTCCTGACCCAGTTCCCAGCAGGTCAGCTTCGCCCCCTGCAGCCAGGGCCTTGTCTCATCAACCCAGACATGAACTTTGATATTGTTGTTATGGGCCGCGTAAATTGGCGCTGTGGCTGAACCGTAATCGACAAAGGCAAGCCAGCCGGCATTGCAGTGGGTCAGGATGTTGACCGGTTCGCCGTTTTTCTTTTTACTTATTTTTTTGATGATGTTCAGGCCATGCTCGCCGATTTTTCTGCAAAAATTCGCGTCCTCATCCGCTATTTCACAGGCAACCTCGAAACTTTTTTTTATTTTAGCGGCCGGGTTGGATTCATTGTTTATAGCCTGGACCTGACGTTCAACAGCCCATGCCAAATTTTTGGCGGTGGGACGGGTCTGAAGAATTTTCCGGGACGCATCATCGACAAAGGAGTCAAAATTGTTTTCCGGAGCGGAAAGAGCGGCGCAATACATGGCAAAACCGGCTGTTGCACCGATGAGTCCGGCCCCGCGAACATGCATCTCAGAAATGGCTGCGGCGTAATCAGCAACGGTTCTGAGATCTTCAATGATAAACTCATGGGGAAGATGACGCTGATCAATGATCTTGATGATTTCAGGATGTTCAGGATCCGGCCAGATTGTCCGGTAATGTCTGCCGTGTACTTTCATTTTACGGTAACACCTTGTATTAAAAGAATTTATTGAAAAGATAATAGACAAAGAAACCCATACCTATGGATCCATAAATCATGATTCAGGGTGTGCAGTTGCTACCGCCTTTTTTAAGAATGACGATAAAGGTGATGACACCGATAAGAAAAGAAAGTGATAATGTAATAAACTGGTTCATGCAGACCTCGTAAAAAAAATTTATTATTGACTGTAAACCCTTTACAGGTAAGGAATTTGGTCAAAATTTGACAGTTGATCCGGGTTAAAAGGTTAAAAGGTTCAAAGTTCAGGGTTCACGGTGAACGGTTACTAACGTGTACCCTCTAAACCTTGAACCTTGAACCCCTAAATTTTATTTAAGATAATACGCAATGAAAAACAGGGCCATCAATTTTCTCAGGGGCGTGAGAGAACTCTGCTTTCCTTCACGCTGTCTTTCCTGCACGAAACAGCTCGATGAAAGCGCAATTTTATTTTGCGGTGATTGCTGCGGGAAGCTGAATTTTGTCAATGAACCCCTGTGTACCTGCTGCGGCAGAACCTTTATAGCAGGCGAAAATCATTTATGTTCCGTCTGTTTAGATAAACCGTGGTTTTTCAGTAGAGCAAGGGCTGTTTTCATTTATAACGATGTTATTGCCAAAACGATTCATGGACTCAAGTATGGGGGCAGGAAGGAATGTCTGGCAACGTTTGGCAGACTCAAAAAAGAGGCGAACCCATGTCTTGACCTGTTTCAGCCTGACATCATTCTGCCTGTTCCCCTGCATGCAAAGCGTCTGCGACAGCGGGGATTTAATCAGGCTCTTCTCCTGGCCAGGGTTTTTTATACGGAACAGAAGGAGAAAATCGACTGCGATACCTTTATTCGCTGTCTGGATACCAGTCCACAGACCACTCTCAGGGGAGATGAACGGCGTAAAAATATGACTAATGCCTTCAGCATTATCGATCCGGAAAAGGTGAAGGATAAGAAAATCATATTAATTGATGATGTTTTTACCACCGGCACCACGGTCAATGAATGCAGCCGCACTTTGAAGAAAGCAGGCGCCCATGAAGTACAGATTTTGACCTTGGCCAGGGTGCGGGAGGATGATTAGGGCGTAAACGTTCACCAGCACCTCATCTTCGTCCATTTCGACTTGCTCGAATAACACCAGTATGCTTCGCAGGCCTAAATGAACGAACCTAAGGCACTGGTAAACGTTTACAAGGACTGTGGTTTCCGTAAATTAGTGCTCCGGTGAACGGTTACATTAGAGCTTTAAGGTCCGGAGAAGAAGCCGGGCGCAACGGAGAATATCATCATCGCTTAAATGGAGCGTGATGGAGAAGCGGAGACGGGCCGTTCCCGGTGGAACTGTGGGAGGCCGGACGGCAGTGGTAAAAATTCCCTCTTTTCTGAGACTGGCCGCCATATCCATGGCCTTGTCACTGTCACCCACCAGAACAGGGATAATCTGGGAAGGACCAAGATGATCCAGACCGCCTTTTTTCAGGGTCTCTTTAAAAAGAAGCGCCTTTCCGTGCAGCTCACGGCGCAGTTGTGGTTCTGCTTGAATGATGTCCACTGCAGCCGTGGAGGCGCCGATGACAGCCGGTGGCAGCGCGGTTGAGTAGATGAAACTTCTGGCCCGGTTGATCAGATAACCCACCATATTCCGGGAGGCGGCAATATAGGCCCCATAACTGCCCAGAGCCTTGCCGAAAGTGCCCATGGCAATATCAACCTGGTCCGTTACCCCCTCTTCTTCAATGAGGCCGGAACCGTTTGATCCATAGAGTCCGGTGGCATGGGCCTCGTCCACCATGAGCAGGCAGTCATACCGTTCTTTCAAAGCCGCCAGTTCCCGCAGTGGGCAGAAGTCACCGTCCATGGAGTAAATGGATTCCACGACGATCAGTGCCTGGCCTTTTCCCCGGTGGCGGCGCAGCAATTCTTCCAGATGATTTAGGTCATTATGGTGAAAGCGATGAAGTTTTGCCCTGGCCAGGCGGCAGCCGTCATAGATGGATGCATGGTTGAGCCGGTCGGAAAAGATTACATCGTGCCGACCGGCCAGGGCCGGAATGATGCCGCTGTTTGTCATGTAGCCGCTGCCAAAGAGAAGCGCTGCTTCCTTGCCCTTGAGACAGGCGATTTTTTTTTCGAGGTCATGATAAATCTTAAGATCGCCGCTCATCAGCCTGGCGGCTCCGGCTCCACTGCCGGCCTGGTTAAGAT
>JAGHCC010000214.1 GCA_021160685.1 Desulfobulbaceae bacterium
GCACTTGAGCGAAAGATTCTAAAACTCATTACTGTAGCCGCACATGGCACGAGAAAATTTGATTCTTTTGCCATGAAAAAACTCTTTGTTCCTGTCCCTCCCATTGCCCTCCAAAACCAATTCGCCGCCATCGTTGAAAAAGTCGAAGGCATCAAAAACCGCTACCAGCAAAGCCTCACCGAATTGGAAAATTTGTATGGTACCTTAAGTCAGAAGGCATTCAAGGGTGAGCTGGATTTGTCGAGGGTTCCGCTGGCTAAAAATGAGCCGGACGAACAACAGGAAAATGAAAATGATGTGAAGGCTGAAAAAATGGCAGGGGAGGAAACCAGGTCTATTGAATTACCTGAACGGCTGATCTCAGCGGTAAGGTGAAATCTTTACCCTTGCGTCAAGTCTACATTTAGTCTATACTTATCGCAACTTAATGTAGACCGAGGTTCTATGCAACCGATAAGACAACTGGCCGGAATTTTAGAAAGCCTGGCAGACAATGAACATTACCTGTTCTCTTTACAGGATTTGCGTGCCGCTGTGCCGGGACAGAATATGGCCTCGTTCAAGGCGCTGATCGGCCGGGCTCAAAAAAACAATTTGCTCCAGCGCGTTTGCCGGGGAATATACCTTTATCCCAAAGTTCAATATCCGTCAGGTCTGGTCCTGTATCATACCGCCGCCCGCCTGCGGGCGCACGAATTCAATTACCTCAGTCTGGAATCGGTCTTAAGTGATGCCGGGGTAATTTCACAAATTCCCTTGAACTGGATTACCCTGATTTCTTCCGGCCGCAGCCATATAGTTGGCTGCGGCACCTTTGGTCATATTGAATTCATCCACACCAAAAGATCTCCGGAAAATATAGCCCCACAACTTGGTTACGACCCTCGCTGCCGCCTGTGGCGGGCATCGGTTTCCCTGGCTCTCAAAGATATGGTTCTGACCCGCCGCAATATGGATCTCGTTGACATGGAGCTTGCCCATGAGCTTGTTTGAACAGCTGGTTGCCCAGGCTTTGCAAAATCAGGGTGAGTTGGCCCCGCTGCGGACCGTCGTTGAAAAAGAACTTCTCCACCATGACGTCCTGCGGGAAATGAGCACCGCCGGACTGCTCGAGCGTTTAACCTTTATCGGCGGCACCTGTTTGCGAACCTGCTACGGCTCCAACCGTTTAAGTGAAGATCTGGATTTTACCGGCGGCAAAGATTTTAAACGTGAAGCCTTGATCAGCCTGGGCGCCCTGCTGGCTGAGCGTCTTCAGATTAAATACAATTTAAGGGTTGAGGTCAGTGAACCGGTTAAAGAGAGCGGCAATGTCGATATCTGGAAAGTAAAGATCGTTACCCAGCCGCAGTTTGACCACCTGCCCAGCCAGAAAATTCATATCGATATCTGTTCCGTTCCCAGCTATGACCGCCACCCCCTGGTTCTGCGCAACCACTATGGCATTGAGATGGGAACTTCAGGGTTGATAATCCAGGCCCAAAGCCGGGAAGAGATTCTGGCCGACAAGCTGGTTGCCTTTGCCTTAAGGCCCAACCGGGTCAAGAATCGTGATTTGTGGGACATCGGCTGGCTTAAACAGCAAAACATCTCCCTGCCGTTGAAACTGGTACCCAAAAAGATAGCGGATCATCGATGCACTCTTGCGGAATTTCTGGAATTACTGCAAGATCGTAATCAACAATTGCGTGACGAACCGACCATGCGCAAAGATTTCATCCATGAAATGCGAAGGTTCCTGCCGCCAAAAGTAGCTGCCGGTACGGTTGAAAACAAAGATTTCTGGACATACCTGACCAATCTCATTCATGATGGGTGTGAATCACTGATCGAGTTTTTGACAAGCACTCCGAAAAGTGACGAATTCAGGATGTAAAAAGGACAATCCATGCCGGTTTTTGCCCTGGTCGACTGCAATAATTTTTACGTTTCCTGCGAAAGGGTGTTCAATCCCCGGCTGGCGGGCAAGCCGGTGATCGTCCTTTCCAATAATGACGGGTGCGCGGTGGCCAGGTCGAACGAGGCCAAGGCGCTGGGCATCGAGATGGGGGTGCCGGTATTCCAGATCCGGGAGATCATCAGGAACAACCAGGTCCAGGTCTATTCGTCCAACTATGCCCTCTACGGCGATATGTCGCAAAGGGTCATGCGGACCCTGACCATGTTTACTCCGAAGATGGAAGTCTATTCCATTGACGAAGCGTTTCTTGACCTGTCGCATTTCGGACGCTTTGATTTGACGGTCTACGGCCGGACGATAAAAGCTACGGTGGAGCAATGGACGGGCATTCCGGTGTCCATTGGCATTGCCGGAACCAAGACCCTGGCCAAAATCGCCAACCGGCTGGCCAAATATTCACCCAAAGCGGGCGGCGTGCTGGATCTCAGCGATGGGAAATATCTGGACCAGGCCCTTGAGGCGGTGGCGGTTGCCGATGTCTGGGGGGTCGGCCGGAAGCACGCAAAGTTTTTAGCCGACCATAAAATCAGCAACGCCCGGCAGCTTCGCGACGCCGACGACAGCGTCATCCGGAAAAAGATGGGGGTTGTCGGAATTAGGCTGCTCAATGAGCTGCGGGGCATTTCCTGCTATTCCCTTGAGCAGTCGCCGCCGCGGAGGAAATCGATTGTCGTATCCAGGACTTTTAAAAACGAGATAGAGTCGCTTGATGAACTGCTGGAGGCGGTTTCGGCTTATGTTTCATCAGGGGCGGAGAAGCTGAGGAAGGAAAAGCTGGCGGCCGGAAAGCTGACCGTCCAGCTGACGACCAGCCGTTTCCGGGAAAATTATTATCGCGACAGCACGGCGGTCAATCTCCCGGTCCAGACCCATGACAC
>JAGHCC010000437.1 GCA_021160685.1 Desulfobulbaceae bacterium
CAATGTAACTTGTTAATTGTACACACAATAGTGCCATGGCTGGACGTGTAGTCTGAGGTTCTAGGTTCAGGGTCTCGATGTCTGGATGATAGTAAAATGCGTAAAAAGTACAGAAAAACCGACGAAGAGCCCATGGATGATTTGACCTCAATATTTGACAATAAAAAAGTTGAGGAGTCAAATCAGGATTCGTCCGATGTTGATGACGATGAATTGGCAATTATTCTTCCTAAAAGGAGGAAGCGTTGCGGTAGGAAATCGCTGTCATCTCTTAAGGAGGAAAGCTCTAAACTTGATCCTGTAAAAGCCTATTTGCGGGAAATGGGCGCCGTTGCCCTTTTGGGCTCAGCAGAAGAAACAAAAATTGCCAAACGTATTGAACAGGGCGACAGGCAGATCCAAAAAATGATCCTGGCTGTTCCGACAGCTCTGGCAAGCCTTGCCAAAATAAAGGAAGATCTTCTTTCGGGCAAACGGCAGATTTTCGATATTCTGCGTGGCCTGGATGAATCGGATCATGAAGGAATCAGGGCGCGGCAGGAGCAGTTTCTCTGGCAGATCGGAGAAGCAGAGCGAATTGATCGTGAAAGAGAAGCCTTGCGAGCCGATCTCCTTGATCCTGAAACTGACAAGGGAAAGGCCGTAAAAATTATGGTTCGTCTGGAAAGATGTAATTTTACGGTTGCCCACCTTTTTCAGGATGATCGAATTTGTGCCAAGTATCTTTCTGAGATTATAGAGAATGTTAAGGGGCTCGCAAAACGGTTTTCCGCTATTATGCTGAAGATGAAAAAACAGCCGGAAAAAGCGGGGAAACTGGAAGTGATGCTGTGTGAACTTGAGGATGAGCATGGGATTGATCACGAGTCTTTGGCCCAGACCATGGAAGGGATGGCCTTGGGGGAAAAGATTTCCGGTGTAGCTAAGCAGGAATTGACCCGCGCCAATCTTCGTCTTGTCGTCAGTGTGGCAAAGAAGTATGCAAACCGCGGTTTGCAGCTTCTTGACCTGATCCAGGAAGGAAACATCGGCCTGATGAAGGCGGTTGAAAAATTTGAATACCGCCGTGGTTATAAATTCAGCACCTATGCCACTTGGTGGATCAGGCAGGCGATTAACAGAGCCATTGCTGATCAGGGCCGAACGATTCGTATTCCGGTGCACATGATCGACACCATCAACCGGTTGATGAAGGGGGCAAAAGAATTTTCCCGGGAGCATGGCCGTGAACCCACGCCTGAGGAAATGTCGGAGCGGCTTGATCTTGATCTGGAAAAGGTGCGGAACATTCTTAAGATTACCAAGGAGCCCGTTTCTCTCGATACGCCAATAGGAGACAGTGAGGACAGTTTTTTGGCTGATTTTATTGAAGATGTTGACGCTGTTTCTCCTCATGAGGCAACAATAATGCATGATTTGCGCCAGAATCTCCGGAAGGTCATGTCATCTTTGACACCGCGGGAAGAACGGGTGCTGCGCATGCGATTCGGTATTGGCACGCGATCGGATCTGACGCTGGAGGAGGTTGGTAAAAGTTTTTCCGTGACCAGGGAGCGCATCCGGCAAATTGAGGCAAAGGCGTTGAAAAAGTTGAAACATCCATCCCGGCGGAAACAGCTTGAGAGTTTTATGAAAGATTGATCGTAACAATTCAGGTAAGGCTATAAAGTACCCTTAACTCTGTAGAGCTCATGAATAGTTACGATTGGGCTTACTTATTTTTGCTTTCTTCCCCCAAGATATTCTCCTGATATGAAAGGAAATCTGCAAGACTGGCTCAGTCTTTATTTAACTCCGGGCCTGGGATCAACCTGGTGCACTCGGCTTGTGGATTATTTTGGCGGCCCTCAAGAAGTTTTCAAGGCGACATTAAAAGATCTTCAGCAGATTTCCGGACTTAGAAAAAATGCGGCTGCCGCCTTGGCGGCAGGCCCTGATTCAGCCCGAGTGGAAGCTGAAATGAAGAGAGCGAAAAAAAATGGGGTGAGTATTATTCCTCTCCATGATTCCTCTTATCCATCCCGTTTGCGTGAAATTCACAATCCACCGTTTCTTCTTTATGTCAAGGGGGACCCTGCAGTTCTCGATCAGGCCTCGGTGGGTATTGTCGGGGCCAGAGCGGCAACCGTGTATGGTCAGAGGATCGCCCATGATTTGGCTGCCCGGCTTTCCAGGCGGGGGCTTGTCATTGTCAGCGGTCTGGCCCTGGGAATTGATACGGCCGCACACCAGGGTACCCTGTCAGCCGCCGGCAGAACTGTTGCCGTGTTGGGATGCGGGCTTGATGTGATTTATCCTCCCCCCAATAGAAAACTGTACGACCAGATTCCTGTCAATGGAGCTTTGGTGACGGAATATCCTTTTACCACCAAGCCTGATGGTTTTCGTTTTCCAGCCAGAAATCGGATTATCAGCGGTCTGTGTCTGGGGATTGTGGTGGTAGAGGCGGCCAGCCGCTCCGGTTCTCTGATCACGGCTGAACTTGCCCTGGATCAGGGCCGGGAGGTTTTTGCCGTGCCGGGCCGAATTGATTCCAGCAAGAGCGAGGGAAGCCACCGGCTTCTTCAGCAGGGAGCCAAGCTTGTTCATACTGTTCAGGACATTATTGAAG
>JAGHCC010000363.1 GCA_021160685.1 Desulfobulbaceae bacterium
ATAATTTTCACCCTGATCCCGGCCTGCTCAAGTTTTTGGGCCAGCATCAAGCCGATGCTCCCTCCACCGATGAGAACTGCCGTTTTTATGGTATTACCTGTCTGAAAAATACTCACAGCCAGGTTGTCCAGGGCCGGGCCCAGACCCATGAAGATGACCTTGTCGTCCACCTTGATCGTAGTCGACCCGTCCGGGATGAAAAGGTTGAGATCGCGGGTAATACCGACAATGAGAACATTTTGAGGAAAGGAACAATCCATCACCCTGGTATCACGCAGGATAGAATCATCCTTGATCCGATATTCAAACAGCTTTACCCGGCCTTCGGCGAAATATTCGACATCAAGGGCATCAGGCACGGAAATGATGCGAAAAATATCCTGGGTAAGAAGCTGTTCCGGCCAGATAATCGTATCGATGTCATACGGGGTCTGATAGCGATTCTGCTTGGGCGAGACGAGGTTCCGATAGAGTTCCATGGTTCGGACAAAACAGATGGTCTCAATGTCAACAATCTTTTTTACGGTCCAGCAGGCAACAATATTGGCTTCATCCAGGCCTGAGCAGGCAATGAACAGCTCTATTTTTTTTAAATCGGCCTGTTCCAGTGCGTCAACATCCGCAGCGCTACCACTGATAAAACTGATATCAAGGTTGTTGAATTTCTCGGGCACTCTCTCCAGGTTATCAATCAGGGTAACGCTGTGCTCCTGGTACAGCCGCTGAGCCAGCAGATAGCCCAGCTCGGTAGTACCGTAAATCAAAAGGTTCATACGATCTTCCTTTTATCGGCAGCAGGATGTTTTATTCGATCTCTTAAAATGATTACGGACATATCGATTTTGGGAAATGGGATGGATTCATAACGCGCTGCTTTTAATATAAAAATTTAAGAAATGAGTTTACCTGAAAATTGCTCTCAGGTAAAGCAAAGGAATTTATCTGTCTGATCAACAGTGATAAACTCGTAAAAACTAAAAAATAACCACAGAGCACACTGAACTCACAGAGGCAACTAATTGTAATAAAAAGGATTTCTCTGTGCTCTCTGCGTGCTCTGTGGTAAAAAAAAGACTTTTTACGAGGCCATCAACAGTATGATAAAAAAATTCCGGCCCAGGTTCCGAAAAATCATATTTCGATCACCTGCCCCACTCCCCCTGGAATATATTTTTCAGGGTATCGAGACGCTATTTCCGATTTGTACCGGGTACAATGAGTCGGACAAATTCTATCCAGATTTTTAATGAGATCAAAATCCTTAAACCCGTGCAGACCGCCGATCAATGTTCCAACCCGGCCGAATTGAGAGGCAGAAAGCAGAATTTGTTTAACGCCGGGATGGGAACATCCGGCAATGACGACCAGATCTTCTTCACCCTTGATAACAAGAGATTGTTCATGATTTACGAGTTCGCCGGTAGAGAAAATATTGTCATGAATTTGCAACGGCTCACATACCCGAACAACTGATATACCTTCCAGACCGGCAAGTGAGGCCGGAACAATTACCCTGACCGGATTCATCCTGAGAAAATCCGTAAGTCCGCCAATGTGGTCCCAATGGCCATGGGAAATAAAGACTTCATCAATTTCACCGGGATCGATATGCAACTTCTTCATATTTTCTAAAAGAATGTCGCCTCTTGCACCAGTATCAAAAAGAATTTTTCTGCCAAACGCCCGAACAAGACAGGAGAAGCCCCAGTCAGCCTCAAGCCCCTGGCTCCAGGCCTCATTGTCATAAATAATGGTGATTATAAGACGGTTATTCTTTTTTGCCATCCAACCTCCTCATGAAATACTTTTGTCCTTCATATTCTGTTTCAAAAAGCAGGTTATGATAGATCAAATTTTGGACAAGAGACCAGTCCTTCCCCGCCCTGGTCAAAAATTCCCGCACAGCCTCTTCTCGCATGGGATGCACGGAAACAATGCCTAGCAGGTCTGCCTCCACGTTTCCCGTCAAAGAAAAAGCATTGCCTTCGTAGCCGAACAGGCATTCGACATCTTTAAGACGAGAACTGAGAATCTGATATGCCGTATTCAGAACCTCTTCGTCTGGGGGATGAACCCTTTTTTCAGCGGGCGGCCGGGTGGGAATTGACAGATACGCTTTGGCCGGACTGAGTTGAGAGAGAAAATCGGCAACATCTTTAAGATGGGTGATGCTATCATTCACATTTTTGACAAGCATGGTTTCCGTGACCAATTTCCCTGTATATTCCCTGGCAAATTGCAGCATTCCTTCCTGGATGACCGGCAACTGCAGATCATGATGAGGCCGGTTGATCCGCCGCCAGATTTTCTTGTCCACAGCATCCACCTTCAGCGAGACCCAATCTGCTTTCATCAGATCCTTTCTGACATCTTCACGCCAAATCAGAGAAGCGTTGGAGATCACGCCAATCTTCACACCAAAAGGGCGTAACAGATCGATTTCATCGCCGAGATGAATATCCAGTGTCGGCTCGCCATCCGGGACAAAGGCCAGATAATCAATGGATTCCCCCTGTTCCATTGTTTTTTTGACTTTCTTTTCAACCTCCTGCACGATAATCTCCGGCAGGTATAATTCCCGGCGCCCAAGCTGTATTTTACCGATGGCGCCGACCTGACAGTAAATACAGGAATAGGTACATTTTTTGGGCGGAATATTATTCACCCCGAGGCTGCGGCCCAAACGTCTGGAAGGGACTGGTCCAAAGGCTATCATTTCTTGATTAATTTCCATATGCGCAGTTCCTGTAATTTTTTTTTCAATAGCAGCAACAAATTTCCAGAAGTACAGTTCGTCTGCCTCTAGCCTCATCAGGCAAAAACTCCCGTTCTCCAAGTCCGAAAATATGTCCTTTTATGACGGAAAT
>JAGHCC010000141.1 GCA_021160685.1 Desulfobulbaceae bacterium
AGGTTCTGGGGGCGCGATTTTTGTTGTGGTTGTCCGCTCTGTTCTATGTGTGGCGTTTGCGCTCCCCCTGGGTGAGGGCATCGGGGGCAAGGTGAAGTCCCTTATTTCGGTGGTGACGGATAAGCTCATGTGGGTCTTTATTATTCTTGGCGTGGTGCTTTCCTGCATGCACCAGTCCAGCCTGGGAACATTGATGCTGATAGCGCCCACCAAGCTTCACCCTCTCTGGTACACGCCGCTTTTGCCGTTGCTCTTTCTCACCTCGGCCATTGCCGTTGGATTTCCCATGGTGGTTTTTGAAACCACTCTGGTTTCAAGTTCCCTCAAACTCGATTCCGAGATGAAGATTTTGACTCCATTGACTCGAATCACCATTTTTACCCTGGGATTGTATATGATTTTGAAAGTAGGTGATCTGGTTTACCGGGATGTGCTTGGGTATCTCCTGGATGGATCGACCCAGAGCAATTCTTTTCTCGTTGAACTCGGATTCGGGGTGATTCTGCCCTGGCTTCTTCTTTTAACGGAGCGAGTGCGGAAATCACGGGGGCTGCTCTTTTTTACCTGCTGCCTGATTATCGGCGGCGTTGTTTTGAATCGTATTAATGTCTTTTTGGTGGGGTATCACTCACCCTATGCTCAAACAAGTTATTTTCCGTCCATTGGCGAGATTGCCGTCACGGTTGGGCTGATTGCCACCCTTATGTTTATTTACCGGCTAGCCGTCACCTTTTTGCCGGTTTTAAGCGCAAGCGAACAGGAGGTGTCGGCATGATACGATTGTCTAATAAGCAGAGGGTCTTGGCTTGTGCCATTGTTTGTGCTGTGTTTCCATGCAGTCATTCCGTTCAGGCATCCAGCGGTGCGGAATGGACGGCCCCGGACCAGGAGGCGGCCAAAGAGTTTGCCGCCCGGCCCGTGGAGTTGATCGTTGACATCAAGGATGAAAGCCCCTATGAGAGGAGTCTGCGTCTGCTTGAGCAGGGTCTCTCCATTAAGGACATGCCCAGCCATTATTTTTTACTGGATAGTCCCATTATCAAGAAACAGGAAGACCGCTACGAACCGGCGCGCTTCATGCACGCCAAACACGCCCAGTTGGTGCGTGATTGCGCGGCCTGCCATCATTATCGTCCCAAAGATTCGGCGGCAAAAGAGATTAATGGCTGTTCCGCCTGCCATCAGGATGCCTTTGATCCCCGTGTGCCGGATCGAACCGGCCTGAAAGCAGCCTATCATCTCCAGTGCATGGATTGCCACCGGGAGATGGCGAAAGGACCTCTTTCCTGTACCGGTTGTCATGATAAAAAGATTCCTGATCATGTCAAGCTGGTCAAACTTGTCGACAAGCCGGAGCCTTCCCAGGTTACAGAGGAATGTCTGCGCTGCCATGAGAATCAGGGCAGGGATATGCTGAAGACGGCCCACTGGCTCTGGCGCGGCCCGTCAACCCATACGGTGGGCAGATCAAAGGAAATTGAAATCGGCAAGGGAACCATCGCCTTTAACAACTACTGAATTTCCATCAAAAGCAACGAGGCTCGTTGCACATCATGTCACGCCGGATACGGCTGGAAAGACGATTCCTTTGATTTCACGGATATAACCAAGATTGACTGCCTGGTCTGTCATGACACCACCGGAACCTATAAAAAGTCGCCTAAGACAGCCGGCATGCCTGATCCCAAGGTGGACCTGGTCCAGGTGGCCCAGCATGTGGGGCGGCCCAGTCGCAAGACCTGCGGTGACTGTCATTTCAGCGGTGGCGGCGCCGACGCTGTGAAACACGCCGACATGAGCGGCGTCCTTTATAAACCAAGCCGGGAAGATGATTTTCATATGGGCGGCCTGGATTTCAGCTGCCAGGAGCGTCACAAAACAAAAAATCACAAGATCGCCGGCCGCAGCAGTTCCGTTGCCGTGGTTGAGGGCGTTCTCTCCTGCCGTGACTGTCATACCGATAAGCCCCATTACGGCCTGCATCTGCTGGATCATCATTTGAACACCCATTGTGAGCACATTGACTGCAATACCTGTCATACTCCCCTCTATGCCAGGGGTAAGGCTACCAAGGCGCGTTGGGACTGGTCGACAGCCGGCGACAAGAAGAGGAAACCTAAAAAAGACAAGTACGGCAAGCCTGATTATCACTGGAAAAAGGGTGATTTTCTCCATGTCCAGAATGCCAAACCCGCCTATGCCTGGTATGACGACCGGATGAAACGCTATCTTGTCGGAGACAAGGTGGAGGATCTTGACAGCGTTATTAAAATCACGGAACCTGTGGGTGATTTCCGTGATCCAGTGGCAAAAATTACCCCTTTTAAAATTATGTACGGTAAACAGGCCGCTGATCCGGAGACCGGTTATCTGCTTGCTCCCCATCTTTTCGGGCCGGGGGGATACTGGAAAACTCTGGATTGGCAGCAATCCTTTGCCGACGGCATGAAGGCCCACAACCTGGACTACAGCGGCAAGTACAAATGGGTCGAGACGGAGATGTACTGGCGGGTGGAGCACGGCATCGCCCCCAGGGAAATGTCTCTGACCTGCGTCCAGTGTCATTCGAGCCTGAAAGAGGAGAAAACCTGTAACCGCTGTCATCGGGACAGTCGGGATGTTGATTTCAAGAAGCTGGCTAACAAGGGAAGCGAGGAGCAGAAACGCTATTTCCTGGGAGAGAGTCAGAAGCTGATCAACTCCACGGATTATCTTGATTTCAAGAAATTAGGCTATAAAGGCGATCCTATTGTTTTTGGCGGTCGGTTCAAGAAATTGTTGTTTGGGAATTGAATTAGTTGAATTAGTTGGATTGGTTAAGTTAGTTGGATTAGTTTGATTAAAGAGGGTGGTTGGAAAAAATAACCAACTTAACCAGTACAACCAATCGAACCAATACAACCAACAAAATTAACTCAACCATATAACTCCGGAGGGATGAAAAATGGGCAAAAAAGTTGTAGTTATCGGCGGTGTGGCATGTGGACCAAAGGCAGCGGCCCGGCTCAAACGGCTGGATGCAAGCTGCGAGATTACCATTGTCGAGCGTGACAGCGAGGTTTCTTACGGGGCCTGTGGCCTGCCCTTTTATCTTGAGGGCGAGGTGCCGGAATTGGTGGATTTGACCACCACGCCGGTGGGAGTTCCCCGAAATGCCGGTTTTTTCAAGGCAGCCAAGGGTGTTGATGTTCGGACATTAACTGAGGCTGTGGCCATTGACCGTAAAAAGCAGGTGGTTACGGTGAAAAATCTAGAGGATGGCAGCGAGGAAGATCTTCCCTATGATAATCTCGTCATTGCCACGGGCAGCAGCCCGGTGCGGCCTCCCATTACCGGCATTGATCTGGCCAATATCCATTGCCTGAAAACCATGGAAGACGGCGCTGCCATCAAGAAGGCCATGGCCGAGGCATCCGGCAAGAAAGCAGTCATCGTCGGGGCTGGTTTGATTGGTCTGGAATGCGTCGAGCCTCTGCTCAATAACGGCTTTGAGGTGCATGTGGTTGAAAAACTCCCCTTTGTCCTGCCGGCTCTCCTCGATGAGGAGATGGCTGTGCCCCTGATGAAACATCTCCAGGCCAAGGGCGTCCATCTTCATTGCAACGACGGTGTGGTCAAATTTGTTGGAGATGATGGGGGTAGAGTCATCAAGGTGGCCACTGAGCAGACCATTATTGACGCTGATCTGG
>JAGHCC010000453.1 GCA_021160685.1 Desulfobulbaceae bacterium
ATGCCGGGATCTTCACCCCCGGGTAGAATGCTGAATAGTTACGTTAAACTTAAAACTTGATGGCAATATCAAACAATCAACAATTACACATGCCTGATCTGGGTATGATTCGATATCTCGGAATTCGTCGTACAGAGATCTTTGACAGACAGGCCATGGACGTTATCATTACCGGTCAAACGGGCGAAATCCTGCAGCTCAGCCGTGCAGACCTTAAGAAAATTATGGAGCTGGTTAGCTGCCCTGTCGATATCGAGTCGTGCCCGCAATTCCGGGTCCTGGGTGGCAATGCCCATGGGGCATTTACCGGTGTTGCAAATCCGGTACTGTTGGCAGCCGATGGCCATCAGGGCACTGGTGCTGATGGCCACCGCATCGGCTCCTAAAGCCAGGGCCTTGGCAAAATCCGATGACACTCGCAAACCGCCTGTACAAACCAGGGAGACGTGAAAGGCTTTTTTTTCGTTTAAAAATTTCCTGGCCCGGTAGACGGCAAATGGGGTGGGGATGCCGACAGATCCTTTAACATATTTGGGCGAAGCACCGGTTCCGCCTGCCCGCCCGTCCAGGGTGATAAAATCCGGTTCTGCATACAGGGCAACCTCAAGATCCGCCTCAATATGACCGGCGGCAAATTTAACACCGATGGGCCTGCCGCCTGAAACCTCACGCAGCCAGGCAACCTTTTCCTTCAACTGTTCCCTGGTCAAAATGTCCTCGTAATGGGCCGGACTTATTATATCCGTGCCCTCTGAAAAGCCCCGGATAGCTGCAATCTCACGCGTAACCTTGTTGCCGGGCAAATGGCCGCCCATACCGGGCTTGGCGGACTGGCCAAATTTTATCTCAATGGCGTCAGCGCGGCGTAAATTCTCCTCGCTGACGCTGTAGCGGTTGGGCACGTATTCAAAGATATACTTATAGGAGTTGTCCCGGGATTCCGGCAGGATTCCGCCTTCTCCGGAGCCCATGGCAGTCTGCATGGCCCTGCTGCCGCAGGCCAGCGCCATCTTTGCCTCTTTTGACAGGGCGCCGAAGGACATATGGCTAATGTAGATAGGCGTTGCAATGACTAACGGTTTTGCAGCTTGCGGACCGATAGTGGTTGTCGTCTCAACCTGATCATCGTGATTCAAAGGAATTCGGGCCAGTTGGGCACCCTGGATCAGGATATCCTCCCAAGAAATAACAGGTTTTCTGGTCTGCATGGGCTCGATAATCGACTGGCCGGTTTCTGCCATGGTGTGAATATCGGCCAGGTACGATTCATGGGAATCTTCCGTCTTCCGAAGATCAAAGGAGAGGTCACGTTCCTTGGTGGCCTCCTGGATATCCTCGGAGATATCCGGCTCCGCACCGACCCGGCGCCAGAAGGCCTTGCCTGAATCACAGACCGGACAGGCAAAGTCCGAAGGTAAATCATTCCAGCGTGCAGATTCTTTATCTTCGTCGTATTCGGTGTCACATACCGCGCATACATATACAGCCATGATTTTTTCCTGTAGATTTTCTAATGCAGCCATCGTAAAAGATTATTCAAAATAACTAATTTTTTGAACAACTCCATACTTCGTATATGAGGTAGGTTGGTGTTGAGCGATTATCAGCAGCCAATTTTGGGTTTCGCTATGTATGTGGTATCTCCAGCTTTCCTGCGAAAATAAAAAACGAGCGAAACCCAACATTTCGAGAATAAATCCGCTCAACACCAACCCTGCAAGCCACCATCTTGAATTATCTACTTTTGATCTATCTTATTTGTTATTCCGTTGTTTTAGAAGCAAAAAAAACGACTCGTTTTACGATATCTGTACTGGACGATGCTGCCCGAAATGGGCAGCATCGCTTGGGAGAGAATCTTTAACATGAGGAATTAGATATCCATATTGGCTGGTTCATAATACTCTTTGGGATGCTTGCAGGCCGGGCACTTGGGTGGCGGCTCGATCCCTTCGTAGGTGAATCCGCACTTGGAGCATTTCCATTTAATGGCTTTTTCACGTGTAAAGACTGTGCCGTTTGCGACCATCTCCAGGCACCGTTTGTAACGGTCACGATGATGCTCCTCAACCTTACCAATTTGCTTGAACAGAATGGCAGCCTCCATGTTCCCCTCTTCTTCCGCATCTTTAGCAAAGGTGGGATACATTTCCGTGGTCTCGTAGTCCTCGCCGCCAACGGCTTCCTGCAGATTGGCGGCAGTATCGCCGATACCGTTTAACAGCTTGAAATGATCCTTGGCATGGCGTTCCTCATTGGCGGCACTTTCCTCAAAGACCTTGGCAATGTAGTGATATCCTTCCTTGCGGGCAACTTTGGCAAAAAATATATACTTGTTTCTGGCCTGTGATTCTCCGGCAAATGCAGCCTTCAGGTTTTCAATGGTCTTGCTCATGGTTTCTCCTTATATTGGTGTTTGGCAACTATTCCTCAGAACTCCAGCTGAATAGTTATTTTGATTCTCCGTAACTTATCTGTTTTGACATCTTCTGTCAATAATAATTATTACTGACAGAAGATTACTGATTGGGGATGATTTCACAAAATCATGTTCATAAATACAAAAAGCCGGAACGGCATCCCATTCCGGCTTCTGAATCCTGTCTTCTGAATTCTTACTTCTGTTTTTTTACACCTAAGTCCGAATCATCTCGGCAATCTGAAAGGCCAGCTCCAGACTCTGCTCATTGTTGAGACGGGGGTCACAGTGTGTCTGGTAATTTTTTTGCAGGTGCTGATCCAAAATATTCCGGCCGCCACCGGTACACTCGGTGACATTTTCACCGGTGAGCTCGAAATGCACCCCGCCCGGAATTGAGCCCTCGGCCCAGTGAATTTCAAAAAAACATTGAATTTCCTGAAGAATATCATTAAAATTTCTGGTCTTCAGGCCTCCCTCGGCCGTGTAGGTATTGCCGTGCATAGGATCGCAGCTCCAGACCACCTTGTACCCTTCCCGCTTGATGTCCCGAATCAGTGACGGCAGATAATCCTCAATCTTCTTGCAGCCGAAGCGGGTGATCAGGGTCAGCTTCCCGGCCTCGTTTTCCGGATTTAATTTTTCGATAATTTTCTTGATGATATCGATGTCATGGTTGGGGCCGACCTTCATGCCGATGGGATTGCCCACACCCCGAAAAAACTCAACATGAGCTCCGTCCAGCTGACGAGTCCGATCACCAATCCAGAGCATATGGGCGCTGCAGTCATACCAGCCACCGGTAATGGAATCTTGTCTTGTCAGAGCCTGCTCGTAGCCCAGAAGAAGAGCCTCGTGGGAGGTATAAAAAGAGGCCTGATTCAGCTGAGGATTATCCGTATCCAGGCCAATCACCTTCATAAAATTCAGGGCCTGATCGATATTCCGGGCCAGACGTTCATAAGAACGGCCCAGGGGTGATTTTTTAACAAAATCGTTATTCCATTCCTGTACTCGGTGTAGAGCTGCGTAACCTCCCCTTGTAAAGGCCCGGAGGATATTCATTGTGGCAGTGGCGAGATGATAGCCTTTCTGCATCCGTTGAGGGTCCGGAATCCTGGCCTCCTTGGTGGGTTCGGGGCTGTTCACCATGTCGCCGCGGTAGCTGGAAATCTCCTTGCCATCCACCATCTCGGTATCGGATGAACGTGGCTTGGCATACTGCCCGGCCATGCGGCCTATTTTAATCACAGGCTTGCCGCCGGCATAACTCAAGATAACCGCCATCTGCAAAATGACCTTCAGGGTCTCGCGGATAGCCGGGGCCGTGCAGTTGGCAAAATCCTCGGAACAATCACCCGCCTGGAGAACAAAGGCTTTGCCCTCGACCGCATCGGCCAGCTGCCTCTTCAGGTCCCTGATCTCACCCGCAAAAACCAGAGGCGGCAGCAGGGAAATGTTATCTACAACTTTCTGATATTCAGCCATGTCAGGCCACTTGGGCTGCTGCAGGGCTTCATAATTTTGCCAACTGGATTTTGTCCATTCAGACATCTTTTTACTCCTAACTCGTTAAGCTAAAGGTTTGGTAACTATTCAGCAAGACAACCGGGGGGAAGATATACCGGCATTTATTATAAAAGTAACAAAGTTTGCAGGTTCGCGAATCATCCTTCCGGTGCATCGGGTAAGGCGCACGGACCACCCAGACAGCAGATTTCGATGTCAAAGGCATTCATAATACGAAGTTCCCTTTCCCGCCGTTTTTCATCAACAAAAGGTTTAAACTCCAGGGTTTCAATCATTTTTTTCGCTTCATCCCTGGATGGGATCGCCTCAAGGCCCTGGGCAAGGATCTTGCCGTTGTAGGTATCCAGAATTTCGGCGTCTTCACCGTTGGTGACCACAGCCAGAGGGATCTGGTATGAATCCTTTAACACACGGGCTGCGGCAATGGCGGAACGTTCACGAGTGACCAATGAGCCGGGACCGTAACGAAGAATCATAAAACATCGGCCGTCCAGGCTGACGCCCACATCAATTTTCGAAGTGACAAACTGTTTACTGAACAACGTTTCAATGGTCTGCCGCATGGTCAGTTCATTCTTGGCATACCCTTTTTCATCCACCAAAAAACGCGCCAGCTTCTGTCGGTAACGTTCATCATCGGTATCGACCACAGATTCTCCGGTGACAAAGTCAGTACAGGTTCCATAAATGAGATGATGGGAAGGACTATCGGCCATAGGACTCACCGCAACTATTCAACGTATGTAAAAATGTTACGAATAACTCGGTCTGTAACTACTCAGGAGTGCCCCATATTGGTTCATTTGGAACTTCGAAGTATACTTGTGTATTCGAGAAGGTCAAAATGGGACAAGATAGGGTGCTCCTGAGTAGTTACGGACTCACCATTGAAAAAGGGGCCTGAAAAACAAGCCCCTCATCATGTCATTGTTGCCCAGGAAATCTCTTTACAGATCCAGCCAGGATTCAGAAAAGATAGTCTGGCCGGACAGGGACTTGTAGGTCTTGTAATGCTGCAGAGCTATCCCTTCCAGGGTTGACGGATCCGGATCATTGCCATCCATCATGCCATGCACCATGTCAACATGGTTCTGACGTTCACCCTTGCAGATCGCCATTAATTCCTCATCGTAAGAATTAACAATTGCGGTGGTCAGACCATATTTCATCAGCATAATAAGATAGGTGCGATCCAGGTATTTACGCAGGTTGTCAGCCACGCCATTGGAGACATTGGAAAGACCCACGGTGGACCCGGCGCCCGGAGCAATATCCTGCAGCATGCTCAGAAACTCCAGACCAGCGGCAATCTGATCGGCGCCCAGGGTGATAGGGGTAGCAATGGGATCAAAGATCATTTTTTCGTTTGGAATTCCGGCCTCCATCAAAGCCATCATCAAATCAACGGACATAGCGGCCCGCTCACTTGAATCACGGGGCATGCCGTCAGGTCCCCAGAGCAGTGCAATCACGTTACAGCCGGCCTCGGCGGCCACCGGGATAAGTTTTTCCATCCTTTCCGGCTGGGCGGAAATCGAGTTCATTATCGCGACTTCCTTATTTTTAACGACCTTAAAACCGGCGGCCATGGCATCGGTATTTGTCGTATCCAGACAAAGAGGCAGATCACTTGCTTCCTCAACCGTTTTCACAACCCAGGGAAGCAGCTCCGTGCCGTCTTTGCGGGCCGGGCCGATATTCAAATCAAGATAGGAAGCTCCGGCAGCAGCCTCTTCCTTAGCCATTTCCTGAACCGGGCCGGGTTTTCTTTCCTTCATGGCTGTACCGCTACGGGTTCCCATGATATTGATACTTTCCGCGATTGCTAAAACTGTGGACATTGAGTTTCTCCTTATTTAAAATTTTCGTAATTCTTAATTTCTAAATTTTAATTCCGCCAACGGCGGCTTAGGTAAACAGGTAAAATAGCGTTTAAACCCTGACTTGTCAATAAGCAAGAAAGAATTTGAAATCATGAAAAAAAATTAAAAAAAAGCTTTCCCCGTAAAGCTACCTAAAGAGCACAAACAGCAAGCAACTAGAAAAAAAGACGTAACGCCTTTGAATCATTTGACAAGTCATGATAACCTTACAAGGGGAAGGTCGAACAAATTCTAATATTGCAAATGATTGCCGGAAAAGAAAAAAATCAGCGGCAAAACCATTTCTTATAAAAAAAGAAAAATCCGTCCTGGAATCTCGCCGGCCAGGGAGTGGCTATGAGGTCAAAGACAGGCGGCCGAAAGGCGATCCGGGATGCAGGGACCAAATGGACGTGCCAGCCGGCCCGGTGGAGCCGCCGGCAATATTCCAGGGATTCGTAAAAGGAAAACCTTTCATCAAAAAAGCCGATGTCATCCACAGCCTGACTGTTGACAACCAGACAGATACCCGGCAGCCAATCCATCTCTGCCGGGCTGTCTCCCTCGGGAACGGGAAATTTTGCTCTGATCAGTCCATTGCCTGAAAACAAAAATGAAAAAAGGGATGGAAAGAGAGCAGCGGAAACTAGAGGCCGGTCATCCAGGGTGACCAGTTGGGGCCCGACAAGTCCCACATCGGGATTGTCATCAAGAAAATCGATCAGAGCCGGAAGTGCTGCCGGTTGCACCAGGGACTCATCGTGCCAGACCGAGACATAGCGCCCCCGGCCCAGCCGGAGCGCCCGGTTCCAAGCCTTTGCCAGGGGTTCTTCCACATTGCTCTCAAAAATAATCACGTCCGGAAAGCTTGCGGCAATAAAATCCAGAGACTTCTCCGCGCCCATATTAACGACGATGACCTGGAGGGAAACCGGATCCGCATGATCAAACAGGGAGTTCAAAAAACGGTTGATGTATCTTCTGTTTTTGGTTGCAACACAGACGGTGCAGTCGATTTCACTTTCCATGAGACTGCATGGCTGCCTGACAGGTGAATATTAAATATCGAATTTCATATTCCTTTATTCAGTATTGATGCCTTCGTAAAAACTATTTTTCAACGCAAAAGACGCGAAGGACGCAAAAGTTCTTCTTAAAAGTCAAATAGTTACTCTTGCGCCCCTCGGAGTCTCACTAGCTCGCTACCTGCGTCTTTTGCGTTAAATTTTCGCTTCTTACGAGCTCATCAGTATTCGCTATTCCGCTCTATCCCGACAGTTTATCCTTGATCGTCGGAAACAGCGACATATCCGTATGGGGCAAAAACATAGCGGCCATGTAATGAGTCATGAAATCCGGACTCTCGCTCAATTCCATATTGGTGATCAACTTGCTGACCTGAGACCGCTCCCTGAATCTGTTATGATCACAGAGACTGATCTGGGCGCCGACCAGAGAGGCATTGCCGAGATAATAAAATTTATCCCGGTCAATATCCGGCAGCAGGCCGATACAAATAGCCCGTTCCAGATCGATATAGGCACCGAAATTACCGGCCAGGATGACCCGGTCAAGATCGTTGAATCCCATACCCACGGATTCCAGCAGGGTAACATAGCCGGCATACATGGCGCCCTTGGCACGGATCAGATTGTCCAGATCTATTTCTGTAATAACGATGTCCTCACCGATGAGGGAATCCTTGTCCCAAGCCAGGACATACTCGAAACTATCCTCGCCCTGCCTGATGCGCGGATGATCAATGGCGCGGTTGAACTTCCCCTGCTGATCAATAACGCCAGCCTCAAGCAGTTCGGAAACAATGCTGATCAGACCGGAACCGCAGATTCCCCTGGGCTTGGTGCGCTCGATGGTAATGATCATCGGGTCAAAGGTTTCCGGATGAATATGAAAATTTTCAATGGCGCCGGCGCTGGCCCGCATGCCGTGCTGAATGCCGCCACCCTCAAAGGCCGGTCCTGCGGAACAGGCCGTACACATCATCCAGTCCTGGTTGCCGACGACAATTTCGCCGTTGGTGCCGATATCAATAAACAGGGTCAGTTCCGGACTCTTGTGCATTTGACAGGCATGAACGCCGGAGACAATATCGCCCCCCACATAACTGGCCACGGCCGGGTAAAGAAAAAGCCGAACCGAGGGGTGGGCGTACACACCGAGATCAGCGGCCGTGGTCAAGGGAAAATGGCTGCTGGTGGGCACATAAGGCGCCTCGCGAATGTACTTGGGATCAATCCCCAGGAGAAGATGGGACATGACCGTATTGCCGGCCGCCATGATGTAGCTGATATCACTGGGACTGATGATCATTTTTTTGCAGATCGTCTCAATGATGGTATTAATGGTATAAACCACCTTGCCCTGCAGGGCCTTCAGACCGCCGGCCCGCTGGGAATAGATAATCCTGGAAATGACATCTTCGCCATAGCCGATCTGGGAGTTATAGGCCGAAGCCTCGGCTATGACCTTGCCGGTATTGAGATCGATCAAAATGCCGCACAAGGTGGTGGTGCCGATATCCAGAGCCAGACCATACAAGCGGTCGGTGGTATCCCCGGGTTCCACGGCAATAATCCGATCCGGCTCCCTTTGCCGCTTGCCGCGCAGCAGAATAGCCGTGATCTCCCAGTTGGACTCACGCAGGGTGAAGGGCAACTCTTTCAGAAGGGCAGGATGGTCATAGGTGGGTTCCTTGCAGTCGGAACATCCCTTGCGAATGCCGCGCAACACCCGTTGCAGATCGGCGATATTATCATCCGTCGTAGGAGGATCGAGCTTAAGGAAACGTTTTTCAACCGGTGGAGAAACAACCCATTCTCCAATCAGAGAATCCAGGGAGCGGGCCGAAATAGAACGGGTGGTCTTGGGGTTACGCTTCAGGGCCTTGCCGTCTTTTTTGATCTCTTCCGGGATCTCCACCACCAAATCAGATATGACCGAGGCCTGACAGGCCAGGCAATAACCCTGATCATGCTCTTCTTTTTTGAGACGCTTGGCCTGGTCCGAGGCAACCTCGCCTTCCTTAATTTTGACCTTGCATTTACCGCAGACCCCGTCACCACCGCAGAAGGCAGGGATGTAAACTCCTGCGTTGGCGGCGGCGGCCAGGAGATTTTCCCCATCCTCCACGATCACCGTGACGTTATCGGGTAAAAAATGAATTGTTTTGCTCATAATATTTATTGTATTGGTTAAGTTAGTTGAACAGGTTGTATGTAACCAATCACGGGGTAAAATCACCACGCTTTCGAGTAACTCTTTATTCTGTAAGCGTTCACAGGTGCCGGAGATCGGAGTCTCACTTCGTTCACTTACCTTCGGTGCCTGTGATCGCTTACGGTTGTATTGGTTAAACCAGTCAAACCAATTTAACTAATAAAGAAAGCTTGTCAAGAAAGAAGCCGATAAAATTAACTTGTCAGGGCGGAAAACAATCAGTATATATATTTTCTACCTGTTTGTAATAAAATCGAATTTTCCACTGGATAACTATTGAAGGAGAACACAATGGCAAGCGATAAAAT
>JAGHCC010000272.1 GCA_021160685.1 Desulfobulbaceae bacterium
ATTAAATACGTTATTTAGGGCTGCCTCCCTCTCCCAGGGGAGAGGGCCGGGGTGAGGGGGTTGTTACTTAGAAGCAGATAAGCACCCTACAAAACAGGGCATAAACTACGACTTCGAGGCAACCGGGGTGAAGATACCGGTTGCCTACGCTGAATAAGTACGAAAGACTTAAGGTCACCCAAAAAGCATAAGTGCCATATCTTTTCCCCTGAACCAGGCTCCAACTACAATTAACACTACAAAGGCAACTACCAAAACAACAAAAACATTCTGCACAGCCTCATTGTTGGATGCTGAAAATCTTTTTCTCAGAAGCCAGTACACTGCTGAAAGCACACAAAGCAAAATAATAACCGGAATAAAACCTGTGCTAACAACTGAAGGCATGGCCTGCGCAATGGAATTTCCCCTGAAATATGCATCATGAAAAATGACCACCAGCGCAGTTATCACACAGGAGGCAATAGATGAAAAGATAGTCATCCGGCGTCCTTTGAGAGAGACAAACCAGATTCCTGCGGCATCTTTCTGATAGCACACATAAGGTAAGGCACATAAAGCAAGAACTATGAGGAGCGGGACAACAAAGACCGCAAATGTTGGATGAATATGGAGCAGCAGTTCCTGAAATCCGGCAAAATACCAGGGAGCCTTGGTGGGATTTGGGCTGAGGCCCGGGTTTGCCGGCGCCTCAAGGGGAGCATTAAAGAAAACTGCAAGAAATAATACAATAGCAATGAGCACCAGTGCTGTGACAACCTCACGCAAGAGAAGATAAGGTATTGTCGGCAGACGTACCGGTGTCTCATGCTCTTCGTTGGGCCTCCGGGGAATGACTACTCCTCCTGCTTTACGAATTTTCCAGAAATGAAAGGCCATAAGAACAACAAGTGTAACAGGCAAAAGAGCTGTATGGAGGGCGAAAAAGATACGCATAGTGGCAGGTTCGATCTCGGCTCCGCCTCGCATAAATTCCTGTAGTTTTGAGCCAATGAACGGGATATACTCAAGCATTCCTGTGGCAACAGTCACGGCCCAGTATGCGAGTTGGTCATATGGCAGAAGGTATCCGGTAAAGTTGGCAAACAGAATGATCCCACACATCATCCAGCCGATGAGCCAGTTGATCTGGCGGGGTGCATGAAAGGCCCCGGTAAAAAAAACCCGCAGCATATGCAGAAAAATAATGAGTACCAGCAGGTTGGCACTCCAGTAGTGGATGTTTCGGATAAGCTGTCCGAACGTGGTTTCACTCTGGAGGGCAAGAATTGATGCATAAGCGCCTGAAGGTGTGGGTTCAAAGGCAAAACTGAGAAGTATGCCGGTGGCAAGCTGCACAAAAACCAACACTGCAGCCATCCCGCCAAGTCCCCAAGTGAGTGAAAATTGGAGAGTTTTTTCCGGAACCGTTGGCGGCCTGAGATGTAAAAGGAAAAATTTCCGGGGAATTCTTTTTCGTTTCTTGTCAGTTGTTGGAATCACTGGAGTCTTTTGAAAAAAATGTCAGACTTGTTTCAATAAGTCACATGGTGCTTGAGAGCTTGAGTCAACAACGGATAAAGCAAAAACAATATAAAATCAATATAAATGCACAGGCAATTGATAACAACAGGAGGGTGAACGGGTGTAATTCGCGCAGATTCCGGGCTGATTGAAATGATTATGACAAGGCCTGAAATCAAAGTCGTCACAACCGGCAGAATCGTATCGATCCTCCTATCCCGTTCACCATCTCTCCGATGCGGCGCAGGCTGTATGGCGAGTCGGTAAGACCGTGCATCAGCAGTGCGCCACCTATGATTTTCTTCGGGACGAGCTCGAAGGTACGGTTCCAATTTTTCTTGTGCCATGCCGGGTCCTGCAGTCCACCCTCGCGGTACCGGCTGTAGATCAGTTCGTCGGTGGGTTCAATGCGCTTGTAGACCTTTTCCTGGAGTTCGCCAAACAGCCGCTCTTCCTGATTAAGGTAATCCTGCAGCGTACTCTTCGCCGTTGCCTCACCTGCCGTGAACTCGTTTTCCAGACTAACCGTATGCCAAATTTGCAGCTCCGGCATGTTGCGTGATTCGAAAGCCCAGGCAAGCAACACAGTAAGAGTGAGAAGCGCGACCAGCAGAATGTTTTTCATTATTGTTTTAGCAATTTTGCGTTTCATTCTGTAGATATGGATCTAGCCAACTTAGTCTCCCCATAGAAGGTTGGCAGGATTTTTTACACGATTGCAGGTTATTACCTGAATACTATCGTGAAAATGTTCACAATCTTTAAAAAGGGTTTTCACCCTAGTAAAGGAGCAACTCAATGCTCATTTATCAATCGATATTACCTTTTTTATGCTGATCAAACAGGTATCCGCTCACGGCACCGACACCGGCTCCGATGGCGGCACCTGCGCCGAAATTGCCGGACAAGGATCCGATAAGACCGCCGGCAGCCGCACCCATCGCGCCTGCACTTAATGATCTGGATGTTGTTGTGTCGCCGCATCCGGATCCGGTGACGAGCAAAAGGGCCAAGACAGTGGAAAGGGTTAGTGCTCTCATTCTATCCTCCTGAAGAGTATTTTTAGCAATATGCAATGAATACCGAGAGTATCTATTTGGAGCAGGGATATTTTTTTGACAACGCCCTGACAAGTCCCATGACTGGAAGCTCGCTCATCAAGGCCTTATCATTCTTGTTGGTTGTGGCCCAGGTGACAAAGGCAGCCTCACCGTCTGCCAACGTGGTGCCTTTAGGATAACAAATCAGCCGTTTAAGATTTTTGGAATCGATGACGCCATCATGGTATTGAACCGCCCCCGCAATAAAACCCCTGCAGGCATAAGTCGCAGTAGCATAATCCCCATGATCAGCAGGCACTGAACAGAGGTTGTATAAATTCTCTGTGGTCAGAAAATCAAAATCC